>DASTIX010000044.1:0-2430 GCA_035717165.1 Candidatus Dormiibacterota bacterium | reverse complement strand
CAGCGCCCGCCCACCTGTCCATTCGAGGAGATCCTCCGGGGTGGCCTCGCTGAGCGCGGTCGGATTGGTCAGCGGCAGGATGATGGGCCGCTCGACGCCGGTCGACATCTCTCGGATCACGCTTTCGGTGAAGGCTCGCGGCACGGTCGAGACGCCGATCAGCACAGTCGGCCGCACGCGGCGGACCACCTCCTCGAGGCCGATTGCCCCGCCGACCGCCTCCCAATCACAGACCTCGACGATGGGCCTTGCATATGGCCGCTGGAAGTAGCGCAGCTCCTGCACCTGCGCCTCCGTCATCAGGCCACGGCGTCCGAGACCCCAAAAGCGGCGCGTCGCCTCGGTTTCATCCAGGCCATCGGCGACCATGACAGCGGCAAGTTGGTCTGCGATCCCCGCGCCGGCGGTGCCGCATCCGAAGAGGACTATGCGCTGGTCACGCATACGCTCGTTAGTAACCCTGAGCGCCGACTTCACCGCGGCGACGACGACCGCCCCGGTACCTTGCAAGTCGTCGTTGAAAGTGCAGCAGCTGTCGCGATAGCGGTCGAGCAGCCGGCGCGCGTTGTCGGCGCCGAAGTCCTCCCAGTGCAGCAGCGCGCGCGGGAAGGTTTCGAGTGCGGTACGCACGTAAAGGTCGATGAAATCGTCGTAGCGATCGCCCCGAATCCGCGGATGGCGGTTGCCGAGATACTGTGCGTCCTCCAGAAGCTCACGGCGATCGGTGCCCACGTCGAGCACCACCGGTATTACTCGCTCAGGGTGGATACCAGCCGCGGCTGTGTAGACGGCAAGCTTTCCGATCGAGATGTCGATGCCGCCAACGCCCCAGTCGCCGATGCCGAGGATGCGCTCTCCGTCGGTGGCGACGAGGAGGTCGACGTCGTCGGGTCCAAGCTCCAGGTTCGCAAACGACGACCGAACGTCTTCCGGGTGGTCGATGGAGAGAAAGACGCCGCGCGGGCGGCGGTACTCGTGGCTGTACTCCCGGATCGCCTGCGCCACGGTCGGCGTGTAAACGATGGGAAGCATCTCGCGAAGGTGCGTGGAGACGAGGTGGTAGAACAGGACCTCGTTGCGGTCGTGAAGCGACGTCAGGTACGTGTTTCGGGCGAGATCATCGGACTGCTCGGCGAACTGGCGGTACGCGCGCTTTGCCTGCTGTTCGAGCGTCTTCACCGCCGGAGGCAGAAGCCCCGTCAGACCGAGTGCCTCTCGCTCTTCAGTCGTGAAAGCGGTGCCCTTGTTCACCAGCGGTGTGTGCAGCAGGTCGTAGCCGCGCAGGGTGGTGGCGATCGGGCCTTCGCCAAAGTCCGCGTGCCCTTTGGGCAACATCAAGCCCTGCCGGGTCGCGACGCTCGCGCTCACAGTGGACCGATCGTGGCGTGACCGCCGTCCCATCGCCAGGTCCAAACGGCCCCCCATTTTCGGGGCGACAGCAACGCCGGCGGAGGCGCAAGGTTTTCGTCATATGCGACTAGCCCTCGGCTGTTTGCGTAGGGCGACGACTGCGGGCAGAATTGCGCCGTTTTGGAACTTTTCGCGGTCGCGTTGGTGATTGGATGCACCATCGGTGCATCCGCCTACGCAATGAGCCAGGTGCGCAAGCCCACGCGGTGGGTGGGCCGGCTCATCGCACGGACGATGAATCGATCGCACGCGGCTATGACCGATTGGGCATTGGGCCACGTTCGAATCGCATCAGATGCCACCATTCTCGACGTCGGCTGTGGTGCCGGCGCGACCGTCGGCAAGCTGGCGACCCTGGTGCCAGAAGGCAAGGTGCACGGAGTCGACCACAGCCGTGGCTGTGTTGCCGAATCCATCGCCACCAATGCGGCGTTCATCGGCTCTGGTCAGGTCGAAATCGAACTCGCTTCGGTATCGCACCTGCCGTTCAAGGCCGATGAGATTGACCTCGCGACCGCCTTTGAGACCCAGTACTACTGGCCTGATCCTGTCAACGATCTGAAGGAGATCCTGCGCGTTCTTAAACCGGGTGGCACGTTGCTTGTGGCAGCCGAGACGTACAGCCGCCGCGACGGCAACGGGCTCCAGGCGTCAGTGATGAAGCTGCTCGGTTCGCGTGTCCCCAGCATCGAAGACGAGCACCGGCTGTTTGGGTTCGCCGGATTCGACAGCATTGAGGTCATCACCGAACCCTCCATGGGATGGATGTGCGCAATCGGACGGAAACCTGCGTCCGCGATGACGAGGCACAGCGAATGAGAGGCGGTAAAGAAGCTCGAGTCGGCTTACTCTCCTGAATTGGTCGGAGGGCCGACTGTGTTCGCAGACAATGTGTCGATGGCCTCCAACCGCTGAACCTCACGCCCCGCTGGAGTCTTCTCAGCATCCGCAGGAGCCGCCTGATGCAGTCCCAGCTGAGCCGACTCACGGGGAAGCACTCGCGTGGCTCGAGTCTCGCTT
>DASTIX010000043.1:0-56891 GCA_035717165.1 Candidatus Dormiibacterota bacterium | reverse complement strand
ACAGCGGTACTGGGGCGATTAGCCTGGAGGCTCGGCACGCTTGCCGAGATCGTCCAGGAAACTCCTCGAGTCTCGAGCCTCTATCTCGACGTGCCGCATTGGCCAGGTCATCTCGCCGGTCAGCACGTCGACGTTCGCCTCACCGCTGAGGACGGTTATCAGGCGGAGCGAAGCTACTCCATCGCCTCACCCCCTGAGGATCCGCACCTCGCGCTGACCGTCGAGCGGCTCGACGACGGAGAGGTGTCGCCTTATCTCGTCGGCGAGCTGCGGGCGGGTGACATGCTCGAGCTGCGCGGCCCCATCGGCGGCTTTTTCGTCTGGCGTGCAGACGATTCTCGTCCGCTTCTTCTCATCGGCGGAGGGTCGGGCGTCGTCCCGTTGATGGCGATGCTGCGCCATCGCGCGCGAGCCAAGAGCACGACGCCGGCGCGGCTTTTGTTCTCATCGCGGACGCTGGCCGACGTGATCTATCGGGAAGAGCTCGAGCGGCTCGCTTCGGCCGCTGACGGGCTCGAGGTGTTCCACACGCTCACGCGCGAGAAGCCGGCCGGCTGGAAGGGCTACACGCGTCGCGTGGACGAGACGATGATGCAGGAGGTGGCGTGGCCGAAAAACAGGATGCCTGCGGTTTTCATATGCGGTCCGACGACGTTCGTCGAAGCCGCCGCATCGCTGCTGGTCGCGATGGGCTACCCGGCGGCGACGATCAAGACCGAAAGGTTTGGCGCGACAGGAGGATGAGGTGATGAGCGTCGAGGAAAGGCGGCTGGACGGTAATGCGATCGGCGGTTTGCTGCGCGAGATCTTCGCGTTCGAGATCACCTCGGCGGTCGGCACCTGCGCCGGCTGCGGCGCCGTCAACGAGGTCGGACGCCTGCAGGTCTACGTGCACGCTCCCGGCACGGTGGTGCGGTGCCCCGCATGCGAGGGCGTGTTGATGCGAGTGGTCCACGGAAAAGGGCGCTACTGGCTCGAGATGAGCGGCGTGCGATCCCTCGAGTTCGCCGAGGGTTGAGCTGAGCTAGGCGCCCGGGCGTTTCATCGCCCAAGGGCCATAGCGGATCGCTCCGATGAGCATCCATACGAAAAGCCCCACGGCCGCGATCGACAGCACCTCGCTGACCGCGAGCCCCCACGCCGGCACGGCCGAGGTCTGTGGGTGCGCGAAGGCGGTCAGGTTGGTCACCGCTCCGATCGATCCGATGCCGAGCAGGACGAGCGCGACCCAGAACATCCACCGCCAGCGCAGGAAGCTGCCCAGCGCCGCGACCAGCTCGATCACACCGATGAAGCCGGTCACGATCCATGCCAGCACGATCGAGACGTCGACGACGGAGTTGACATCGGTGCCGGCGGGTATCGAAGTGCCCTGCGCCTGCATCACCCGGAGCATGCTGTCGTGGTTGATGAACAGCGCCGACGTCAGGACTGAGAAGACGGTCGCGACCACGAAGTAGCCGGCGGCGCCGAGCTGCATCGGCCGGGTCCACGGCGTCGGCTCGCGCTCACCGCGGGGGATGGGCACCCACTGCACGCCGTCCCAGCGGAACTGGCCGTCCGCCGAGACCTGTCCGGCGGCGGCGGTCGGGGTCTGGCTCACGGCGGCCATAGCCTAGGGCAGACAGGAAGCGCGCGCGACGCTAAGATTGCCCAGCGGCTACGAAACGTAGCCAGCCGGCCACAGTGCCGGTACCCGGCATCGGCATGCGAGGGCATGGACAACCGCAGATGCCGGCGCGAGCGACCGAGACGGCGCTCCCGACCGTTGAGCTACTGAACGTTCTGACATAACGGGTTCGAGCGACCCCAGGAGGTAGGAGCTGTTGCCTGTACCCCCGCCAGTACAGCTGCAGATGAAGGGTTGGTTTGACGCCGTGGTCGCGCTTGGCCTGAAGGTCAAGCACCGCGAGGCACGAGCGCACAACCTCCGCGTGGCGCGTCTTTGCGTCCACATCGGAAGACAGATGTCGATGAGCGCGTCCGAGCTGCGCGTGCTCGCCCGCGCGGGCCTGATGCACGACATCGGCAAGCTAGGAATCCCCTCGGAGCTGCTGGAGAAGCACTCCCCGCTCGACGAATCGGAGTGGCACCTGATGCGCATGCATCCGGAGATGGGACTGACGCTTCTCGACCGCGCCGGACAGTCGAGCCGCGAGATGCTCGCGGTCCTCTATCACCACGAGCGCCTTGACGGCAGCGGTTACCCGTACGGTCTCAAGGCCGAATCGATTCCGATCGAGGCCAGGATCGTCGCCGTTGCCGACACCTACGACGCGCTCACATCAGACCGTCCGTACCGCCACGCATGCTCGCAAGCAGACGCGCGGCGCGTCCTGATCGAGGAGGCCGGCTCGCGGCTCGACCCGCGGGCGGTCTCGGCGCTGCTCAAGGCGCTCGAGGATGGATCGGCGGTCGACGCGCAGCGGAGGCTAGCCCTGGCGTACTGACCCATCTCCCTACCATGTGAAGGAGATGAAGTTCGGGATCGCGATCTTTCCGACGGACTACGCGATCTCGATGACGGAGCTGGCGCCGGCGGTCGAGGAGCGCGGTTTCGAATCGTTGTGGGTCGCCGAGCACTCACACATCCCGACGAGCCGGCAGTCGCCGTGGCCCGGCGGCGCGGAGCTGCCGAAGCACTACTGGCACACGATGGACCCGTTCATCGCGCTGACGGTCGCCGCACTCGCGACCAAGACGTTGAGGGTCGCGACGGGCATCTGCCTTTTGATCCAGCGCGATCCGATTCACACCGCCAAGGAAGCCGCCAGCGTCGACCTCGTTTCTGGCGGCAGGTTCATCTTCGGCATCGGCGCGGGCTGGAACCGTGAGGAGATGACCGACCACGGCACGGACTTCAGCACGCGCTGGAAGCTGCTGCGCGAGAAGACCGAGGCGATCAAGACGATCTGGACGAACGACGTGGCCGAGTATCACGGCGACATGGTCGACTTCGGACCGATGTGGGCGTGGCCGAAACCGGTGCAGAAGCCGCACCCGCCGGTGATCCTCGGCGGCAGCGGGCCGAAGATCCTCGAGCGCGTCGTGCGCTACGCGGACGGCTGGATGCCCAACCGCGGCGAGGTGCTCGACCGTATCCCCGAGCTCGAGCGTATGGCCGCGGAGGCGGGCCGCGACCGGATCCCCGTCAGTTATTACCCGAAGGCCAGCGCTGAAGAGATCGAGCGCTGCGCGAAGGCGGGTGTCGACAGACTGATCTGGTACGTGCCGCCGGACGGTCGCGACGCCGCGCTCGCGCAGCTCGAGAAGCTGGCGGAGATGGTCCGTCCCTATCTAAAGGACTGAGAAACCGGGTAAGCGTTTTCTGCCGGCACAAAGCCGCCGCGACCAGGTCGGTAAGCGTTTTCTGCCGGCACCAAGTGGTCGTCTACGCGCGCAGGTCTCGGGCCATCTCCGCGAAGTTGTCCACGTAGCGCTGGACGTCGTCGGTCGAGTGCTGCACCGACAGCGTCCAGTTCTCCTCCGCGCCCGGCGCCATCAGCACGCCGCGGTTGCACTGGTAGAGCCAGCTGAGGTACGCGAACGACTTGTCGATCTCGAGGTAGTCGCGGTAGTTGCGCACCCGCTCGGCGCGGTAGGTCACGCCGCCGCGCGCGGCCAGCGTGATCGCATGGAACGGCAGGTCGTGGCTCTTGATCGCGTGGTCGAGCCCGCCCTGCAGCGTCTCGGCGAGCGCGTCGAAGTGCGCGTACGCCTTGTTGTCGAGGATCTCGAGCAGCGTCACCTTCGACGCGGCCATGGTCAGCGGGTTGCCGTTGAACGTGCCCATCTGAGCGACGGACTTGTGCTCCACCACGCCCATCACGTCCTCGCGGCCGCCGACGGCGCCGCATGGCAGACCGCCGCCGATCGCCTTGGCGAGCGCCACCAGATCGGGCGTCACGCCGAAGCGCTCGGTCGCTCCGCCCGGCGCGATGGTGACGCCCGTCTTGACCTCATCGAAGATCAAGAGCGCGCCGTGCCGGTGCGCAATTTCCTTGACCTTGTCGAGGAAGCCCTTGTCCGGCAGCACGATGCCCACGTTCATCATCGCGGGCTCGACGATCACCGCCGCGACCTGGTCGCGATGCCTCGCGAACGCCTTCTCCAGCGCCGCGACGTCGTTGAAGGGGACGACGGTGGTGAGTTTGACGATCGCGTCCGGGATGCCCTCGCTCTGTGGAAACGAGTTGGGGTCGTCCGCCGGTCCCATGTGCTCGGGCGGCGGCTCGACCGACACCATCAGGGCGTCGTGGTGGCCGTGATAGGAGGCCTCGATCTTGATGATCCGTTCGCGCCCTGTAAATCCGCGCGCGATGCGCACGGCGTCAAGGGTCGACTCGGTGCCGGAGTTCGTGAACCGCCACCTGGGCTGGTGGAAACGGCGCGCCAGCTCGCGCGCGACGACGACGTCGTCGGGCACCGGCTGGGCGAAGTGGGACCCGAGCTCGATCCGGCGTTGCACCGCCTCAACGATCTTCGGGTGCGCGTGGCCGACAACCATGACCCCGAAGCCGTTGTGGAAGTCGACGTACTCGTTGCCGTCGACGTCCCAGACCCTGCTTCCTTTGCCGCGCTCCATGAAAACGGGCTGCGGCGCCGCGTCCTGGAAGGAAGACGGCACGCCGCGCGGAAGGACCTCGCGCGCCTCGGTCCACAGCTGGTGGGACCGTGGTCGCGCCTTCCGGAAGCGCTCTTCCTCCACCTGGATCAGTTCGGCGACCCGGGCGGCTGGGATCTGGCGGGCGGTGCTCGAAGCCATCTGTCTACCCTCCCTCAATCCCTGCCTTGACAGGGCAGGTCGGTCGGCCTCTAATTGTCCCGATTTAAGCCACCCGTAAGCAGGCAACCAAGGGGAGGGTAGCCAATGGGGGACACGTCCGCCGTAGCCGAGCTCGTGGCGGAGAAGCGCAAGCTCAAGAAGTCGCTTTTCCGCTGGGACATGATCTTCTTCACGGTCTGCGCGATCGTGGCGATGGACACCATCGGCGCTTCGGCGGCCGGTGGCCCGCAGTCGCTTTTCTGGCTTTTGGTCTCTGCCATCACATTCCTGATCCCGTACGGCCTCATCACGGCGGAGCTGGGCGCCGCGTTTCCGACTGAAGGCGCGACCTATGACTGGGTGCGACTGGCTTACGGCCATTTCGCCGGCGCCGTCGTCGGCGTCCTCTACTGGCTGAGCAACCCGATCTGGCTCGGCGGCACGCTCACCGGCGTGGCCATCGCCGCCATGGACTCGCTCTGGGGCACGTCACTTGGCAACAACAAGTTCCCGGAGATGATCGTGGCCTTCCTGTTCATCTGGGTCGCGGTCGGCATGAACATCCTGTCCCTGCGGTACATGAAATGGGTCCCGAACCTGGGGGCCATCGTTCGTCTCCTCCTCATCGCCTTGTTCGCGGTGGTCGCGATCGGCAACGCGATCTCCGGAGGCGCCAAGGGCAGCCTGTCGGGAATGGTCCCGCCGCTCGACTCGAACTTCACGTTCGTGCTCATCGGCGTCCTCTCCGTCATCGTCTTCCAGTGGATCGGCTTCGAGCTGCAAACCAACGCCAGCGAGGAGATGGAGAACCCGCAGCGCGACATCCCGCGTGCGGTCTACCTGTCCGGCCTCATCTCGTTTCTGGGGTACGCGATTCCAATCGCAGGCATCATCCTCACCCTGTCCTCGGACAAGCTGAGCAGCGTCGGCGGATTCGTAACCGCGTACCAGGCCGCGGTGAGCGCTTCTCTGGGCGGCGCCGCGCAGTTCTTCGACTACATAGTCGGCGCGGCATTCGTGTTCGTCCTGCTCTCGAGCGGCACGACCTGGCTGATGGGATCCGACCGCCTGATGGCGATCGGGGCGCTCGCCGGCTCAGGTCCGCAGCAGCTGGGTTACTTCTCGGCGCGGTTCGGAACGCCGATCGTGGTCAACGTCCTGTCCGGCATCATCGCGACCTTCTTCATGGTGCTGGCGTTGACGCTGACCAGCGGCAACCTCGCCAACTTCTTCCTGGTCGTCCTCGGTCTTGTCATCTCGACGACGACCTTCTCGTACATCCTCATCTTCCCGGCGCTGATCACGCTGCGGCGCAAGTATCCGAACGTGAAGCGGCCGTTCGTCGTGCCCGGTGGCAACACCGGAGCCTGGGTGTGCGTGATCCTCGCGGTGTTCTGGGTCGCCGCGGCGACCCTGTTCTCGCTGTGGCCCGGACTGTTCACCTACCAGTGGGACGCCGACCATGCGGGCCTCAGCCGCGCCAGCTTCGAGCTCGCCAACGCGGTCGCGATCGGCGCGCTGATCGTGGTCGCGATCGTGTTCTGGGCCGTCGGGCGCGGCCACGCCATCCACACCGGCCCGGTCACCGCGGCCGGGACGGCAATGCCCGCTGCGGCGCCAAGCGGAGAGTGATGACCTAAGACTCGTATACGACCCGGCCTCCGACGACGGTAAGCGCGACCGTCGCTCGTTCGAGGTCGACGACTGTGAGGTCCGCGAGACACCCCTCGCGGACCTCTCCTTTTTCGTGGTCCATGTGCTCGGCATAAGCGCTCCCCGAGGTCCACGCGTCGACCGCCTCCTCGAGGGTGAGGCCACCCGTCACCGCCATGCGGATGCTGGCGAACGGGTCGAGCGGCACCACCGGCCAGTCGGTGCCGAACGCCAGGCGCCCGCCGGCGTTGCGGATCGCCTTCCACGGCCAGCCACGACTTGCACGGTCCGTGCCCAGCTGGTGCCGCCAGGCTTGCGTGATCGTCGGGTCGGCATGCTGCGGCTGCATGCTGGCGATCACCCCGAGCGTTGCGAAGCGCGGGATGTCGCGCGGATCGGGGGTCTCGATGTGCTCGATCCTGTGCCGCCTCCCGGGCGTCATGTCCTCGAGAGCATCGAGCGCCTGGCGCACCGCGGCGTCGCCGATGGCGTGGATCTCGATCTGCCAGCCGCGTTCGTCGGCCTGGTGCACCGCCGTCGCCAGCTCGTGGCGGGCCCAGATCGCCGTGCCCTTTTCATCCGAACCTTCGTAGAGGTCGAGCATCGCCGCGGTCTTCGACTCGACCACTCCGTCCGCGAACGCCTTGAGGATCCCGGTCGAGACCCAGCGATCGTCCTCTCGTCGCAACCCGTCGTAACGACTGATGTCCGTCCCGGGTTCGAGGTCGAATGCGAGCCGAACCCTTATCGACAGCTCGCCCGAATCTCGCAGCGCGGTCCAGAGGCCGATCTGGTTCTGCCCGTCGCCGGCCTCTTGCACCGAGGCGATTCCCTTGGCGGCCGCGACCCGCATGCCGGCACGCAGCGCTTCGAGGTCCTCTGACTTCGACCGTCGGGGCATCGCATCGACGAAGCCAAGCATCGTGGCTTCGGTGAGCACGTCTCTCGTCGCCACGCCCACCATCGAGAGGGCGCGGCTGTTGGCCCAGCCCGTGTGGGCGTCGAACGACTCGAGGTAAGCAGGCCGGTCAGGGACCAGGCGGTCGAGGAGGTCGACGGTCGGCATGCCGCCCGGGAAAGCCGAATAGAACCATCCGCGGCCGACGACCCAGGCGCCTTTGTGCCGGCGGGCGTACTCGGTGATGCGGCTCTCGATCTGCGCCTGGGTTTCGAGGCCGAACAGGTCGAGCTCGCCGAGAGACCGTGAGGCGGTCAGGAAATGGACGTGCGCGTCGTTGAAGGCGGGGAGGATGGTGAGGCCACCGGCGTCGATGACACGGTCGGCAGAGAAGCGATCGTCACCGACCGCGCTGATGCGCTCGCCATCCACCAGCACGGCGGTGGCGCCGGGCCGCTTCCAGACCCTGCCGTTGACGATCGCCAGCGTTGAACTCATCGCGCGACAATGTTCGAGCATGAAGCTTCAGGACGAAGTTGCGCGGGCGTCAACGATCCCCGCCCGCATGTATCTCGACCCCGCGGTGCTCGAGCACGAGATCGACCGCATCTTCGCGGGGACGTGGCAGCTGGTCGCGCACCGCAGTGAGCTCGCGCGACCAGGCGACTTCAAGCCGACGACGATCATCAACGAGCCGATCCTTCTGACGCACGGGCTCGACGGCAAGCTCCGCGGCTTCTACAACGTCTGCCGCCATCGCGCCGCGCAGGTCGTCACCACCAGAGGCAACCGCAAGTCGTTGCAGTGTGGATATCACGGCTGGGTATACGGCCTCGACGGCAAGCTGCAGACGGCGCGCGAGATGGAGGGGACCGAGAACTTCGACAAGTCGGACTTCGGCCTCGTACCGATCCGCGTCGAAACGCTCGGGCCGTTCGTGTTTGCGAACCTCGACGCGGACGCGAAACCGCTGGCCGAATGGATCGGTGCGATCCCGTCGGAGATCGCGGCCGCGGGGTACGACATCGACACCATGCGCTTGATCGAGCGCCGTGACTACGAGATCGCGTGCAACTGGAAGGTTTACGTCGACAACTACCTCGAGGGCTATCACCTGCCGATCGCTCATCCCGGGCTCTTCAAGGAGTTGGAGTACGACAACTATCGCGTCGAGACCTTTCGCTACTACTCCAAGCAGCACGCGCCGATTCGCGAGCTGAAACCCGGCGAGGTGCCTGGTCGCGACCGCCGCTACATCCGCATGCCGGGCGCCGAGGACAACGCCCTCTACTACTGGATCTTTCCGAACACGATGCTCAACATCTACCAGGACAACCTCAGCACCAACGTCATCCTGCCGCTCGGCCCCGACCGGACACTGACGATCTTCGAGTGGTACTTCGCGGAACCTGGAACGGGCGCGGGATGGGAATCCATGCAGCAGACCATCGCGTTCTCGGATGAGATCCAGCAGGAAGACATCGCCGTCTGCGAGCAGGTCCAGCGCGGGTTGCGCTCGCGGTCCTACGACCGCGGTCGGTTCTCAGCGCTGCGCGAGAACGGCGTGCACCACTTTCAGAGCCTGGTGCTGGAGTTTCTCGACCGCTAGCCCTCAGCCGATCTTCGGTCCCGCGTCAGCCGATCTTTGGGCCGTTGACGGGCAGCGTGAAGTGGAAGTCCGAGCCCTCGCCCGGCTCACTCGTGGCCGAGATGTTGCCGCCGTGGAGCTCGACGATCTGCTTGGCGAGCGCGAGTCCGAGCCCGGTGCCCAGGATCTTGCCGCTCGTCTTCTCGTAGCGCTCGTAGCGGCTGAAGAGCTTCTTCATGAACTCCGGCGCGATGCCGATGCCATGGTCGCGCACGCTCACGTGGATCTCGTCGCCGGCGAGCCTGGTCGTGATCTCGATCGCGCCTCCGTCGGGCGAGTACTTGACGGCGTTGCCGAGGAGGTTCGCGGCGACCTGGGCGATGCGGTCCGGATCGCACCGCACCAACGGCTCTCCGTCGAACTTGCACGTCACCGTGTGATTGGTGGCCACCGCGCGGGATCTGTCTGCGGCGGCCTGGAGCAGCTCGTTGATGTCCACGGACTCGATGTGCAGCGTCAACCGTCCCGCCTCGATGCGATCGAGGTCGAGCATGTCGTTGATCATGCGGTTGAGCCGCTCTGACTCTGTGTTGATGTCGCCGGCGTAAGCCTTCGCCTCGTCGAGGGTGACGTCCTCGTCGCGGATCATCTCGCTGAAGCCGGTGATGCCGACCAGAGCGGTGCGGAACTCATGGCTCACGAGCGAGACGAATTCGCTCTTCAGCTGGTTCAACCGCTCGAGTCCGGCGAGGTGCGCCGCGGCCGCCTCGTTGGCAGCGTGCTCTGCGTCGGTGTCCTCATACATGACGAGGAAGTACGCGATGCGGCCCTGCGAGTTGCGCACGCCCGTCGCGCTCCAGTGCAGCCACACCTCGGTGCCGTCGGCGCGGATGGCGCGGCTGTCGGACTCGACGGTGTCGACGGCGCCCTTCCACAGTGGCTGGAATTCCTCGTAGACCCGCTCGAACTCGTCCGGATGAAGGTACTTGGCGACCGGCGTCCCGATCATCTTCTCGGGCGTCGTGCGCAGCAGCGCCGCCAGGCGCGGGTTGACGTCGATGATGGTCGTGTCGACGCTCGCCCGCGCGATACCGAGCGGTGCGTGCGCAAGGATCTCGTCGAGCAGTCTGCTCCGCCGCTCGACCTGGGCTTCGCTCAGACGGCTCTTGTGGAGCAGCTCCACGGAATCGCGGTGTGAGAGCACGTGGCTCGCGACGAACAGCACGCCCAGCCCGCCGGCCAGGGCCGTCGCGAAGAGGTCGAGGGTGCTCCCGGTCGCGGCACGTGCGATCACGGTCATCGCGCCGACCAGCACCGCGAGCCAGGGCAGGGCCAGCTGCCAGAGCTGGATCGGACCCTCAGCGGTCTCGACGCGACCGGCGGCCCCGGGCCACAGCGGCGCCAGCGCGATGAGCAGAAAACCGATGACCCATCCGGAGTCGAGGACCGAACCGAGCGCGCCGTAGGTGCCGTTGGCCGTGAGGTAGGCGAACGCGCTGTTCGCGAGGGCCGTGAATGCAAGGCCGCCCAGCAGGAGGGCGAGGCGGCCGACGTCGCCGCGACGCGCGCGCTGTAGCGCCACCACGAGGACGGTCGCAGTGATGATGTCGCCGACCGGGTAGGCGAGTCCGATGACCTTGCCGGCGACGGCCTGCGACGACGTGTCGTAGACCTTGCCGAGGCCGACCTGCCACGCGATGAAGAGCAGTGACAGGCCTACGATCGCGCCCGAAAGGACCGTCTGACCGCGAGTGGCGAGGCGCTGCGGGGAGGACGTGAAGGCGAAGACGCCGAAGATCGCGAGAGGTACGGCGAGCAAGAACCCGAGGTCCGCAGCCGAAGGGAATGGAACGGCGACGCCGAGGCCGATCTGGTAGGCGCACCAGATCACCTCTCCGGCGCCCCAGCTGAACGTCGACGCCGCAAAGAACAGCCAGGCCACCCGGGTGCGGCCCGTGTTCCTCGACGCGGCGAGGCCGCAGCTCAGCGCGGCGGCAAAGGCGGCGACGGCCTCGCCGACGTCCTCGACGTCGATCGTCGCCTGGTCGCTGACCCAATGGAAGGCGATCCAGCCACTAAACAGCACCGAAGCGATCGCTGCCGCGGTCGCCGCGAAGGCGAAGGGTAACCATCCCTGGATGCCGAGCCCGGTGACCGCGATCGGCCGGCGAAGCGGCATGGCGGCCGCAGGATTCTGCACGAATCGAGCGTATGCGGGCGTGCTCATTTCAGAACCCGGATACGCGAAAGTGCTCGGCATGCGTTAATTCACGCCGATTTTGATTTAACATGCGGGCCGATTACTTGTAGCACAGCCGAGAGGCACTGGAGCACGGCTAAGTGGAGGAGTCGCGCTGTGCAGATGGGCTTGGCTGCGACGGGGTGGGGCCGAAGGCGTCGATCGATTCGGCGTGCCCTTGCGCCGGCGGGGTTCGGTCGTCGCCTCCTTCGACCGATCGATGACCAGGGCGCCGGCACGGTCTGTGCGGCAAAGGAGGTGAATCGATGATGCGCAAGTTGCTTCTGGCCGCCATCCTGGCGACCTCAGCTCTGCTCAGCCTGGCCGTGACGACGTCGGCCGGTGGGGTTCCGCCCTGCTGCTGAGATCAAGTTTGTAAAAACCCTGTCAAGTCAATGGCGGGCGCGTTAAGCTGGCGCTCAAATGACGCACGCCGGGGAGGACCAGGTTTCAACGCGCCGGCGTGGCCGCCGGCACGGCGTGGAGATCCGTCCTGGCTCCGTCAAAGAGGCGCGGACAAAGGCCGGGCTGAGCCTGGGCCAGGTCGCGCGCGCCGACATCAGCCGGACGGCGATCTACTTCGTCGAGACCGGCAAGGCCAAGCCGTCCCAGGAGACGCTGGAGCTGATCGCATCGCGGACCGGCCAGCCCATCGACTTCTTCCTGACCGGGGCCGGCAGCGCCGACCGCCACCCCGCCCTGCGGATAGCCGAGATGGAGCGGCTCCTCGCCACGGGCGACAACGCCGCCGTGGCGGCCGCCGCGGAGTCAGCCCTCGCGCAGGGGTATGACCCCGAGTCCACCGCGCTCATCAAGCTGCTGGCGTCGATGGCGTGGTTGCGCCTCGCCAAGCCAGTCCTGGGCCGCCGGCTGGCGGTCGAGGCGCGCACGTACTTTGAGAAGTCCGGCGACCTCGAAAGGGTCGCGGAAGCGCTGGGTCAGGAGGCGCAGGCCGCAGGCCTGATGCAGGACTCGAGCGCAGTGCAGATCGCGGAGGGCGCACTGGCGACCTGTCGCTCGCTCAAGCCGGTGCCGCAGCTGCTGGAGGCACGTCTTCTCCGGGTCCTGGGTCACCAGCTGCTCACCAGCGAGCGTTGGGCGGAGGCGATCGCCTGCTACGACGAGGCGATTGCGACCGGCGACGCGGTCCAGGATCTGCAGCAGCTTTCTCTCCTGTACAGCGGCATGAGCCTGGCCCACCAGGAGCTGGGCGAGATCAACCAGGCGACCAGATACGCGCAGAAGGCGCTGACCATCCACGAAACGCTGCAGGACCGCATCTCGCAGGCGCGCTCCCTGAACAACCTCGGCTGGATGCTGGTCAAGCTCGGTGACTTCGCGGCGGCCCGGACGCATCTCGACCGCGCGCTGCGAATCTTCGAGGAGCAGCACGTGGAGGTCGGCCGCGCCGAGTTCCTGATGAGCCTGGCCACGCTGGAGATGGAAGAGGGTCGCCTCGAGACGGCAGCCGCCACCGCACGGCGCTCGCTCGAGCTTTCGACCGGTCTTGGCGAGGTCGCGTCGGCCGCCGAAGGGTACGTGCTCATCGGCCAGATCGCGAGCCGGCGAGGGAAGGCCGCCGACGCCGACGAGGCGTTCGCGCAGGCCCTCGTCTTCGCCGAGCGGGCAGGCGCGTCGCGCCTCTCCCGCGTCCACGAGGCTTACGCGGACGTGCTCGAATCGCGAGGCGACCTGATCGGCGCCAACCGCCATCTCAAGCAGGCCCTCACCGCGCGCCGACCGGCGTCCGCAGCCATGGGGGCGCGCGAAGCGACCGCCTGACAGGATCGGTTGGCCGCCCGCCACCGGGCGTTTCCTGTTAACAATTAGGCGGGGGTTGATTCATCCGATGCCCGTGGTCCTCGTCGTCGACGATGGCGCAGCCAACCGTGAGCTGATCCGCATGTACCTGTCCACGATCGAGTGCGAGGTGCGGCTGGCGGCCGACGGCCCGACGGCACTGGCCATGATCGAAGCCGATGCCCCGGATCTCGTTCTGCTCGACGTGCGCATGCCGCGCATGGACGGGTACGAGGTTTGCCGGCGGATCAAGTCGATGCCGCGCGGCCGCCTGCTGCCGGTCGTCATGATCACCGGACTGAGCCAGACGGCGCACCGCGTGGCCGCTCTCGAGGCCGGCGCCGACGACTTCATGTCCAAGCCCGTCGACGGCGCGGAGCTCATCGCCCGCGTGCGGTCGGCGCTGCGCTTGAAGGAGCTCTACAACACGCTCGACAGCGCCGAGCACGTCATCTTCTCGCTTGCCACCGCCGTCGAAGCCAAAGACTCGTTCACCGAGCGCCACACGCAGCGCGTCGGCGAGTCGGCACGTCTGCTCGGACAGAGACTTGGCCTGCCGGACTCGACCCTCGAGGTGCTCTACCGCGGCGGCATCATCCACGACATCGGCAAGATCGGCGTTTCGGACTCGATCCTCCTCAAGCCTGGACCGCTCGATGCGATCGAGGTGCCGCAGATGCAGGCGCACGTCGAGATCGGCGAGAGCATCGTGCGTCCGCTGCGCTCGACCTCCGGGTTGCTGCCGATCATCCGCCACCATCACGAGCGCTTCGACGGGCGCGGCTATCCGGACGGCCTGCGCGCGCGAGAGATTCCCCGCGCCGCCCGCATCGTCTCGGTGTGCGACGCGTTCGACGCGCTCGTCAACGACCGGCCCTACCGCGTGCGGCGATCGGCCGAAGAGGCGCTGGCCGTGCTGCGGGCGGGAGCCGGCACCCAGTGGGACCCCGAGACCGTCGACCTGCTGGCGAGCGAGCTGCCGACGATCCAGCACCTCGGCGCGGCCTGAAAGGGCGATCGTCCGGACGAACGCCCGCTAGAGGGCGCCCAACCCGGTTGATCGTCCGGACGATCGCCTTATCAGCCGGTGTTTTGCAGCCCGGCGGCGATGCCGTTGACCGTCAGCTGAAACACCTTCTCGGCGCGCGTGCGGTCTGAGTGCGGCAGCTTTCGGTTTCGCATCGAACGCAACGCGCGCAGCTGCAGGTGCGACAGCGCGTCGACGTACGGGTTGCGAAGCTCGATCGCCCACGAGAGCACGCGCCGGTCCTCGAGCAAACGCCGGTGGCCCGTGACCGCGAGCACCTGCTCCATCGTGCGGTCGTACTCGTCGAGCACCATCGCTGCCAACTCCGCGCGCTCACCGAGCGCGAGGTAACGCTGCGCGATGCGGCGGTCGGTTTTCGCCAGGCTCATCTCGGCGTTGTCGAGCATGGCGTTGAACAGCGGCCACTCGGCGTATGCGCGGCGAAGCTGCGACAGGGGTGCGGCCGCAAGCCCGCTTCCGATGCCATACCAGCCCGGCAGGTTGAGGCGCATCTGTGACCACGCGAACACCCATGGGATGGCCCTCAAGTCCTCGAGCCGGCGGCTCGGTGCCCGGCGCGTTGGTCGCGAGGCGATGCGGAGCCGGCTGAGCTCTTCGATCGGGCTGACGTCGAGGAACCATTCCTCGAAACCGTCCGACTCGACCAGCTGTCGGTAGGCGTTTCTCGCCGGGGCGTCGATGAGCTTCGCGAGGTCGCGGAACGCAAGGGCCGGATCGCTCCACGCGGCGCGTGGCGCCGACGCCTCCAGCACCGCGGACGTCACCTGCTCGATGTGTCGCTTGGCGATGGCGCGGTTGCCGTAGCGCGCGAAGATCACCTCGCCCTGCTCGGTGACTTTGAAATGCCCGTTGACCGACCCGGGCGCCTGAGCGCGGACCGCGCGGTTCGCCGGACCGCCGCCTCTGCCCAGCGCGCCACCGCGCCCGTGGAAGATCGTCAGGTCGAGCCGATGCTTCGCCGCCCATCGGGTGAGGTCGGCCTGTGCGTCGTGGAGCGCGAGCGTCGCGGATAGAGGGCCGGCTTCTTTTGCCGAGTCGGAGTAGCCGAGCATCACCTCGATCCGGCGGCCGTTGGCCCGGATCCGCTGACGGACCGCCGGTAGCGCGAGCATGCCGTCGAGCACTCGAGTCGCGTTCGCCAGATCCTCGAGCGTCTCGAAGAGTGGGACCACGTCGAGGATCGGCGGATCCGGTGGCGACGCACTCGTGGCCAGCTCGTAAACCTTTCCGACGTCGGCCGCGCTGCGGGTGAAGCTGATGACGTAGCGGTGGCACGCTTCGACGCCGAAGCGCTTCTGGATCGATCGGATCGCGCGCATCGTGTCGAGCGTTTCGGCGGACGGATGCTGGTGCACGCGACTGTGCTGGCGGACCTCGAGCTCGGCGAGATGAAACCCAAACGTCTGCGCCTGCCAGATGAGGTGCTGCAGCTCACCGCCGGCGAGGTGCGTGGCTCCGGCCGCGGCGAGGGAATCGCGGACGATGCGGAGGTCATCGATGAAGGTGGCGAGGGATGCATAGGCATCGTCTTCGTGCAGTCGCGTCGCGCGCAGGCGAGCGCCAATGCGGAGAAGAAACTCGCGATGCGGTTCGCGCGCGCCGCCACCGAGACGTCGACGCAATCGCGCCGATGGCGGTGTCGTGTCCACATCGACGGTCAGAGATCGCCCGATGCGATTCGTCACTGCCTCCAGCGCGAGCAGAGCGTGCTCCGACTGCACCTCCATCGTTTCCGCCGTGACTGACGCGGTGACCGCGGGGTTGCCGTCGCGGTCGCCGCCGATCCAGGTGCCGAACCGAAGAAACGCCGGCCCTTCGCTTCCGAGTGCCGTATCGAAGGATCGGAGGACCTCGGGGACCATGCGAAACAGGGTCTCGTCGAAGATCGCCATCAGCGATCGCACCTCGTCGATGGGCGTTACCTGCGCGCTTCGGACCTGCGCCGTCCGCCACAGCGAGTCGACCTCTTCGACGAGACGGCGATTGGCCTCGCGCTTTTCGGCGTCGGAGATGCGAGGATCGTCGAGCCTTTCCATCTGCTCGCCGACCCGACGGATCGCCGTCACGACCGCGCGACGTCGCGCTTCCGTCGGATGCGCCGTGAAGACGGGATGGACGCGCAGCCTGGCGACCAGCTGGTCGAATCGCCTGCGGCCGAGCTTCGGTCGCAGTTCCGCCACCGCGGCGGCCAGGGACTCCGGCATCGGCGCATCACCACGGTCGCGCTCGCGAATCACCCGCGCGCGGTGGTGCTCCTCCGCGAGATTGGCCAGGTGGAAGTAGCAGGTGAACGCGCGGGCCACCATCTCGGCGCGTCCGAGCGGCCATGAGGCGACGAGGCGCTCAGCGTCGCGTTCGTAGCGGTCGTCGTCGCGCGCGCGGATGACGAGGTGGCGCAGCTTCTCGACGTCGCGCAGAAGTGACGCGCCTCCGCCTTCGGAGATGACCTGGCCGAGCACCGAGCCGAGCAGGCGGACATCCCGCCGCAGGGGCTCCGGAATCTCTTGACGCGCTGTCTCTCTAGTCGAGGATCGCGTACTCCAGCGAATCGAGGAGCGCGAGCAATGACGCCTCGATGATGTTGCTCGAGCACCCGACGGTCGTCCAGCGCTCGGTGCCGCGCCCCGATTCGACCAGGACGCGCGTCGTCGCCGCCGTGCCGGCGTCGCCGTTGAGGATGCGCACCTTGTAATCGTGCAGGCTCACGTCGTCGAGCGACGGAAACTTCGGGCTCAGCGCCTTGCGCAGTGCGCCGTCGAGAGCGTTGACCGGCCCGTTGCCCGATGCGGCGGTGTGATAGACGGTGCCGGCGACGTCGACTTTGACCGTCGCCTCCGCGTGCACTGAGCCGCCGTTCTTGCGCACCTGCGTCGTGAAATCGGCGACGGTCCACGGTGCCTGGTATCCCGGCTGCAGCCGGCGCACGAGCATCACGAAAGACGCGTCCGCGGCCTCGTACGAGTAGCCCTGGTGCTCGAGCTGCTTGAGGTGGTTGACGAGCCATCGCGTCTGCGGGTCGTCGCGGTCGAGCTCGAGACCGAACTCTCGCGCTTTCGCGAGCACGTTGCCGCGACCTGACAGCTCCGAGACCAGCACTCGCGCCTCGTTGCCGACGAGCGCGGGATCGATGTGCTGGTAGGCGTCCTTGTGCTTCAGGACGGCGGCGACGTGCTGTCCGCCCTTGTGCGCGAACGCGCCCTGACCGACGAACGGTTGCTGCAGCGGAAGCGCGAGATTCGCGAGCTCGGCGACCGTGCGCGAGAGGTCGCTGAACTGCTCCACCGATTCCTTGCTCAGCGCGTCGTAGCCGAGTTTCAAAACCAGGTTGGCCACGACCGAGACGAGGTTGGCGTTGCCGGTCCGCTCGCCGTAGCCGTTGATCGTGCCCTGCACCATATCGGCTCCGGCCTCCACGGCTTCGAGCGAGTTGGCGACGGCGAGCTCGCAGTCGTTGTGCGTATGGATGCCGACGCGCGCTTTCAGTCCGGCCTTGGCGAGCGCGTCGCGCATCGCCTCCACGCCTTTGCGGATCTCGTGCGGCTGGCTCCCGCCGTTGGTGTCGCAGAGCACGACCCACGACGCGCCCGACCGCGCGGCGGACAGGCACACCTCGACCGCGTACTCGGCGTCTCGCGCGAAGCCGTCGAAGAAGTGCTCCGCGTCGAAGATCACCTCGCGGCCGCGTTCGATTCCATAGGCCACGGATTCCTCGACCATCGCGAGGTTCTCGTTGTTCGTCGTCTGCAGCACGGTGGCGACCTGCCAGGTGTCGCTCTTACCGACGAGAGTCCACACGGGCGCGCGGCTGGCGACCAGCGCCAGCAGGTTCGCGTCGTCTTCACATTTCCCACCGGCGCGCCGCGTGGCGCCGAACGCCGCGAGACGCGCGTTCTCGAGCGGCTCTTCCGCAAGTCGTGCGAAGAGCTCCTCGTCCTTGGGGTTCGAGCCGGGAAAACCGCCTTCCACGTAGGCGAAGCCGAGCCGGTCGAGCAGGCGCGCGATCCGCTCCTTGTCCGCGGCGGAAAACGACACGGCCGGACCCTGCGTCCCGTCACGCAGGGTCGTGTCGTAAACGACGATTCTTCTTCCGGCGGACATAAAAAAACCTCCCGACCCTTCTGGGTGGGAGGTCCATTCCGACTTCAGCGGTGGGCTAAGTCGGGGGACCTCCCCGGCTAATCTCGATGGCGATCGCGCGGATGGTGCGCATTGAGGCGCGAAGCCTACGCCATCGCGGAGCCGTTGAGCATGGCTTCCGGCGCCAATTCGCACGCGGCGCGTTTATCGTTCTGGGCCAAATGGCCGGCGAAGTCACAGGGTTGCTCGTCGAATGCCGGGACGAGCCCGGCGTCCTCCACCGCATCACCGACGTGATCCTCAAGCACGCGGCGAACATCACCTACGTCGCGGGTGGCGCCAGGGGCGGACCGACCGCGGAGATCCAGCTAGAGGTCGCCGGCGCGACTGACGTCGACGCCCTGATGGCTGACGTGCGGGCCGTCGCCGGAGTCATGCACGTCAGCGCGGTGCCGACCTTCCAGGCGATCTACGGCAAGCGCGTGATCGTGATCGGGGGCGGCGCGCAGGTCGGCATGGTGGCGCAGGGAGCCATCAGCGAGGCCGACCGGCACAACATCCGCGGTGAGCGGATCTCGGTCGACACCATCCCGCTCGTCGGCGAGCAGCAGCTGGCGGACGCCGTGCGAGCGGTCGCGCGGCTGCACCGGGCGCGGGCGCTGGTCCTGGCGGGAGCTCTGATGGGCGGCGACATCACCAACGCCGTCCGGGAGATCCGCGAGGCGGGGATTCTGGTCCTCTGCACGAACATGGCCGGCTCCGTGCCGGACGCGGCGGACGTCGTCGTCACCGACCCAGTCGAGGCGGGGGTGATGGCCGTGATGCTGATCGCCGACACCGCCAAGTTCTCGATCGAGCACGTGCGGGGCAAACGCTTCTAATCCCCGGATAGGCGCGCCAATCCGGGGGTTTGAGCGCCTCCGATGCCTGATATACCGGCCGAAGCGTGAGGGTCAGCCGACCTCGCGGGTCTTCACGCTGATCGACATCATGCTCGTCGCCGATCCGACGTAGACCCCGCGCGTCGGCGCCGCGTCCGTGTAATCGCGACCCACCGCAAGCCGCACGTGATGCGGCGTCGTCCGGACGGGGTGTGTCGCGTCGAAGCCGATCCATCCGCGCCCCGCGACCCACGCCTCGGCCCAAGCATGGGAAGCCGAAGATTCCCGCTCGCCGGGGAAGTGGATGTATCCGCTCACGTATCGCGCCGGCACGCCCATGGCGCGCGCCACGGCGATGAACAGGTGCGCGAAATCCTGGCACACGCCCGCCCGCAGCGCGAGCACGTCGTCGACTGCGCTGTAAACGTTGGTCACGCTGCGGTCGTAGGTGAACTCCCGGCTGATCGTCTCCGTCAGCCCGTCGAGCGCAGTCTCGACGGCGGTGACCGAGGAAGGGTCTTTGATCGCGTGACGCGCAGCGAGCTCGCGCACGCCGTCGACCTCCTTGACGGGTGGACGAAAACGCAGGAAGTCCTGCACGAGGTCTTCGCCGGGATCGTCGTCCGGTCCGAGACCGGTCTCGACGGTGGAGCGTGAAACCACGCTCAGCCCCGAATGCGGGCGTACCAGGTTGAAGTAGTGCACGCGGTTCCCGAACCCATCCGTGTACGTCTTCGTCTTGATGCCGTGGCTCAGCTCGAGCCTGAAGTCGAGGCAGCGCTGCCCATTGCCGTCCATCGGCTGCAGCCTCACCTCCATCACGGTCTCGGCGATCGGACCGGAATACCGGTAACGCGTCGCATGCACGATCTCGAGCTTCATTGGCGGGCAAGCCCCTTAAGGACGCGCGCAAGCGCGCCGCCTCTTGATTGCTGTTGCTGCTGCGGCACGCCGCGGCCTTCCTCGCCCGCGACCGAAGCGGGGACTTTGCTCGGATGGAAATACGTCTCGCGCATGGCGACCTCGAGCTGGCGCAACAGCGCCCGGCTTTCGCCATCGAACTCGATCGGGCTCGTGAGGATCGATTGGGTGTCCGCATGGCGGTAGAGGGCGTTCAGCCGGATCAACAATCGAAGCGGCTTCGAACGCCGCGCGTTGCCCTCGATGCGCGCCACAGCTTCGAGCGCGTTGGCGGTCGCAAACCGTGCCGACCGCGGCAGGGATCCATCGAGGATGAGGCATTCGACGACGCGCTCGGCGGTCACGCCGCCTCCATAACGCGACTGGTACGACTCAAACGCGAAACAGCACTTCAAAACCGCCGTCCACTCGAGCGCGTCCTCGGGCATGTCCGCGAGCTCCGAGGACTTGCGCGTGACCACCGACGTCACGTTGGCCGTGCGCTCGACGAACTTGCCCAGCCGGACGAAATCACGCGCCTCGTTGTGGAACATCGTGTCCTCGAGCAATCCGTCCACGAGGCGGATGCTCATCTGCACGTCCATCAGAAACGTGTACAGCTCGGGCGGCGTCGTTCCCTTCTGGACGCGCCAGTGCAGCGCGTTGACCTGCTCGTAGAGCTCTGTCGGCAGTGACGGCCGTACGGCTTGAGCGGCGACGCGAGCGGCTCCGACGCTCGCCTGCACCGACGGTCCGAGCGTCCCACCGACCACCATCTCGATGGCCTCCTCGCGCCGGCCGGTGTCGCTTCCGCGCCATCCCGCAAGCTCCATGAACCGCACCCAGAATTCCGGGCCCGGCTCGTCGCTGCGATCGAGCGACAGCGCGACATGGACGCCGAGAATGCGTGCGAGATGGTCCGCGCGCTCCAAGTGTCGGCCCAGCAGGGTGAGCGACGTCGCGGCGCTACTGAGCATCGTCCTCCGCCAGCACCCACGTATCGCGGCTTCCGCCGCCCTGCGAGCTGTTCACCACCAACGATCCGGGCTTGAGGGCGACTCGCGTCAGTCCTCCGGGTGTGACGTAGATGTCCGGACCGGTCAGGACAAAGGGACGCAGGTCCTGGTGGCCCGGCCGCAACCCGCCGCCGTCGAACACCGGCTGCACGGACAGTGCGATCACCGGCTGCGCGATGAAGGCGCGTGGCCGGGCGATGATCCGCTCGCGAAACCCATCGCGCTCCTCGCGCGTGGATTCGGGTCCGATCAACATGCCGTATCCGCCGGACGCGTCGACCGTCTTGACGACCAGCGTCTCGAGGTGCTCGAGCACGTACCCGCGGTCGGAATCGAGCGCGCAGAGATACGTCTCGACGTTGGGCAGGATCGGATCCTCGGCGAGGTAGTAGCGAATGATCTTCGGCACGAGCGCGTAGACCGCCTTGTCGTCGGCGACTCCGTTGCCGAGAGCGTTGGCGATCACGACGTTGCCCGCCCGATAGGCGTTGACGAGGCCTGCGACGCCGACGAGCGACTCCTGCCTGCCGAAGATCGGGTCGAGCCACTCATCGTCTATGCGGCGGTAGATCACGTGCACCGGTTTCAGCCCGCGTGTCGTACGCATGAAGACGTGGTCGTCATCGACGACGAGGTCGGATCCCTCGACCAGCTCCACGCCCATCTGCTTGGCGAGGTAGAGGTGCTCGTAGTACGCCGAGTTGTTGATGCCGGGCGTCAGCAGCACGACGGTTGGGTCGTCGATGCCCGCCGGCGCGAGCCAGCGCAGCAGGCGCAGCAGCTCGTGGACATAGCCCTCGACCGGTCGCACCGGATATCCCGCGAACAGGTCCGGCAGCACCCGCTTCATCACGTACCGATTGGCCTGCACGTACGAAGCGCCCGACGGCGTCCGCAGGTTGTCCTCGAGGACGAAGAAATCGCCATGCCCGTCACGCACCAGGTCGATGCCCGCGATGTGGCTGTGGATCTCATGCGGCACCGCAAGGCCCTCGATCTCGCGCAGGTACAACGAGCTGCTGAGGACGATGTCGGGCGGAATCGCACCCTGCTTGAGGATCAGCTTGCGGCCGTAGACGTCGTCGAGGAACAGGTTCAGGGCACGGATGCGCTGCTTCAGCCCGTCTTCGAGCCTGCGCCAGGTCGCCGCCTCGATGACCCGCGGGATGACGTCGAACGGAAAGACCTTCTCGGTGCCCTGGGCGTCGGGGTACACGGCGAACGTGATGCCGTGGTTGCGGAACATCTCCATCGCCAGGCCGTGCCTCCGCTGGAGCTCGTCGGGCCCCAGTTCGCGCAGGTGCTCGTAAAGTCGACGGTAGGCGGCTCGCGGCGCACCGGCGGCCGCAAGCATCTCGTCGTAGAAACCGTTTGTCTTGTAGTTGCTGTCGAGATCCACGAAAGCCACCGCTATAGTGTCAGCGCCATCCCGCTATCTGCGAAGACGCTCAACCTCCGGGTCGGCTGCGAGTTCAAATACGACGTGAGCGCTCCGACTGTCGCGACGGTCCAGGTGCGCCCGCGCTCCGACGCTCGCCACCAGCTCGTCACCGAGACGTGGACGACACAGCCGCCCGTACCCGTCGACGAGTACGCCGACTACTACGGGAACCCGGTCAAGCGCTTCGTCATGCCGCAAGGCGACGTCGCCCTGAGATACGACGCCATCGTCAGCGTCCCCGACGCGGAGGACCCCGATGCCCTGAAGGCGCCGCAGCTGCCGGTGGAGGACGTCCCCGGCGACGTGCTCCACTTCACCCTGCCCAGCCGCTACTGCCTGTCCGACCAGCTCATGGGCCTGGCATGGGAGCTTTTCGGCCAGACCGAGCCGAGCGGCGCGCGTGTGCAGGCGATCTGCGACTGGGTCCACGACAACATCGAGTTTCAGTACGGCGCCAGCAACCCCCTCACCACGGCGGCCGACGTGCTCGAGCAGCGGAAGGGCGTGTGCCGGGACTTCGCTCACCTCGCTATCACGTTCTGCCGCGCGCTGAACATCCCGGCGCGCTACGTGTTCGGCTACCTGCCGGACCTGTACGTGCCGCCGCCTGCGCATCCGATGGACTTCGCCGCCTGGATGGAGGTGTATCTCGGCGACCGCTGGTGGACCTTCGACCCGCGCAACAACGCCCGCCGTGTCGGCCGCGTGTTGATCGGCCGTGGGCGTGATGCGCTGGATGTCGCGATGCTGACGACGTTCGGCCCCGCCGTCTTCCGCTCGATGCAGGTCTGGGCGGACGTGGCTTAGCCGATGGTCGAGCCCAGCGCCGCCCGCCGCGCCTCATATCTGCTCCGCCAGAGCTTCAGGTACGAGTACCCCGAGCCCATCCGCGATCTCACCCACCGGCTGGTCGTGATCCCGCCCGAGCGGTTCGGCGACCAGAGGCGCCTGTGGCACGACATCTCGGTCGCGCACGACGGCGCACGCGTGGAAAACCGCAGTGACCGCTTCGGCAACGTCGTCGTCGACGTCTTCGCGCCGAACGTGAGCGATGCGATCGAGTTCGTCGCCGAGGTGACGGTGGAGCGGCGCGCCGACGAGCCGAACCGGCTTGCGGACGGGTGGCTTGCCGACGGATATCTCCTGCAACCGTCGCCGCTGACGCAGCCCGATGACGCCATCCTTCGCGCCGCGGACGAATTGTCGGCGGTGGGGGAGTGGGGCCTTCCGCTCGCCGACCGCATCAACGATTGGGTGTACCAGTCGATGACCTACCGGCACGGTATCACCGGCGTCCGCACCACGGCCGCCGAGGCGCTCGCCCTCGGCTCGGGCGTTTGCCAGGACTACGCGCACGTGATGCTTGCGGTTTGCCGCGCCTGCGGGCTGCCGTCGCGCTATGTCTCGGGCCACCTCGTGGGGCAGGGCGGAACGCACGCATGGGTGGAGGTGGTGCTGCCGACCAACGACGGCACAGGCGACGCGATCGCACACGCCTTCGATCCGACGCACGCGAGCCGGGGTGGGCTCGGCTACGTCACCGTCGCGGTCGGAGGCGACTACTCGGACGTGGCGCCGACCTCGGGCACCTATCGCTCGGGCGCCCGAGGCCGGCTGACCGCGACGAAGAAGGTTTCGCTACTCGAAGCCGAGTAGAGAGGAGATCGTCCGGACGATCTCCGGCGTTTCCTGCCTCCGGAGGTCGTTGGTCCGGACGATCTCCCCGTAACTACATCGCCGGCGTGATCTCGTAAACCGTCACGTTGCCGCCTGAGGTCAGCACCGGGCAGCCCTTGGCGAGCTCGGCCGCCGCGCCAAGCGAATCGGCCTTCAGGATCGAGTAGCCGCTGACGCCGTCGACTTTGTGCGCCGAGCCGTTGCCGACCGCCCGCGGCTGCGCCGCCACCGGGTTGCCCGGGTCGACGATCTTGTCGCCGAGCTTGCCGAACCAGCCGCCCCACGCCTGCATGATCTTGTCCCGGTCCGCCGCCGAGGGTGCGCCGCCGCCGCTGTAGAGCAACAGGAAATTCGCCATCGTTCGTGTTCCTCCTTGGAATATGGACTCATCCCAGACGACGAACCGTCCGGCCCGAAATCGACATCTCTTACCGAATCCACATCCGGCGGCTTATAAATCGGCGGGATGACTGGTCGGTGCGTCCTCGTCGTCGAAGACGATCCGCCTCTTGGTGCGACTCTCGAGCGCGTCCTCTCCGCCGAGGGTTACGAAGTCGAAGTGGCCGGAGACGGCAACCACGCGCTTCGTCTCGCGCGGCAGCGGCAGTTCGATCTCGTGGTGCTCGACGTCATGTTGCCCGGCCTGGATGGCATCGCGGTGTGCAAGCGCCTGCGTGCCACAGGGCCGATTCCAATCCTGCTGCTCACGGCGCTTGGAGGCACGGAGGAACGAGTTCGCGGCCTCGACTCCGGCGCCGACGACTATCTCGTCAAGCCCTTCGCGTATGAGGAGCTCCTCGCGCGGGTGCGCACGCTGTTACGACGCACCGGTCCCGTCGAGCGTCTTCGGTTCGGCGACGTTCGAGTCGAACTGGCCAGCCGGACGGCGTGGCGCGGCGATAGGGCGCTCGAGCTGACCGGCACCGAGTTCGAGCTGCTGCAGCACTTCCTGCGCCATCCCCGCCAGGTCCTCTCGCGTGACCAACTCCTCGAAGCGGTGTGGAAGGGCGAAGCCGAGAGCGACAACGTCGTCGCGGTCTACGTCGGCTACCTGCGCCAAAAGCTTGGCGAGCCTGGCCTCCTGCACACCGTGCGTGGAGCCGGTTACGCGCTGCACGAATAGATGTCGCTTCGGTGGAGGCTTGCATTGTTCGGCGGCGGCGTGGTCGCCCTCGCATTGCTCGTCTTCGGACTCCTGCTGTACGGGCTGCTCGCGCGAGGGGTCAACACCAACCAGGACGATGCGCTGAGGTCGCGAGCGCTTCAGGCCGTCGCGTCACTCAACGCAGCGCCGCCCACACCGATCGAACCTGTTGCCCCCGCGGATCTCAGGAGCAGCACCGAGATCTTCGTCGAGGTATTCGACCCAGGCTGGTCGCTCGTCTACACGACCGGCGAGCCGGCAATCGCGCCACAGACGCACTCAACGGGTTTCGTGACGCAGGGCGGATTCCGGCTGTACGCCGCAAGCTTCACAGGCGGCTACGTCGTCACCGGGCAGTCCACAAAGGTGCCGCAATCGAGCCTTTCGGGAATCGTCGTCTTCCTCATCGTCTCCGCGGTTCCAGCGTTGATGGCTGCGCTTGCGGCCTCTTGGCTTGTGGCCGGGAGGGCGTTGCGCCCGCTCGACGCCGTCGCGTCGACCGCCGAGGACATCGGCCGCACACGCGATTTTGGGCGGCGCCTAAAGCCGCAAACGAGTGGGGACGAGGTCGCGCGCCTGACGGCGAGCTTCAACGGCATGCTGACCCGCCTCCAAGAAGCGTTCGACTCGCAGCGGCGCTTCGTCGCCGACGCGTCCCACGAGCTGCGCACACCTCTCACCACGATCCAGGGCAACGCCGGACTTCTCGCCTCACGCGATGTGGCACCGGAGGTACGCCAGGCGGCGGTTGTCGACATCGTGCAGGAAAGCGCGCGCATGTCGCGTCTGGTCGACCGGCTGCTGACGCTCGCGCGAGCGGACGCCGGGCTGCAGTTGCAGCTGGCGGCAATCGACCTGAGCTCGCTCGTGCAGGAAGTGTGCCGCCAGAGTGGCAGGGCGGTCGAGGTTGAAACAACCGCTGTGTGCGTCAACGGCGACGAGGATGCGCTCCGCCAGCTGTTGTGGATCCTTCTCGACAACGCATTTCGCTACGCGTCCTCGCGCGTGCTCGTGAAGCTGAGCAGCGAAGGGTATTGGGCGCGCCTGATCGTCGCCGATGACGGTCCCGGCATTCCGGCCGGGCAGCGCCAAAAGGTCTTCGAGCGCTTTTACCGCGCCGACGTGTCGCGCACCGGCTCGCATGCAGGTCTTGGGCTTTCCATCGCCAGCTGGATCGTTGCGGAACACCATGGCCGCATCGTTGCCGGCGACTCGGTCATGGGAGGCGCGGCCTTCCTCGTCGACCTGCCGCTCTTACGGACCTCTTAACCGCAGCCATCACGCTGGCTGCATGTTCGACATCGCGCCGGATCATGCGATAGGCCTCTACGCCGGGATCTGCGCCATTCCGTTCGCACTCCTCGCGATGCGCGTCCGTCGCGTCGCCTTGACCGCAACGGTGCGCGGAGCATCGGTGCTGCTCGCGATCGCCGGCGGCGTGCACCTGGGGCTCATCTGGACGCATCGCGACGAAACCCTGACAGCGATCCTGTTCGCCGGAGACGGGCTGTCGTACCTGGCGCTGTCTCAGCTCTACACATGGCGCTGGTGGCGACCCGCCTCGGTTGCGCTGATCACCGCTTCGCTGCTCGGCTACATCGGCTACATCGTCCTTGGCTTCGACGCGCCGGACCAGGTTGCGATCGCCACCAAGCTCATTGAGCTGACGACGCTGGGTCTGGTCCTCATCCCGACGGCGGACGTAACCCGCCGGCGCGCGACACGGTGGATGGCGCTCGGGATCACCGTACCGGTTCTGACCTTGGTGACGGTGGCAACGGTCTGGATCGACGACCTCGCGCGGCCGGACGCCCAGCACGCGCACGCCGGCGCCGTGGTGCAGGCGACAAACGAAGTGGCAACGCCGGCTCAGTCCGCCGCTGCACAGCAGCTCTACGAGGCAACCGCGGCCGCGATCGCCCCGTACGCGGACTGGCACGCCGCGTTCGCGGCCGGCTACCGGCCGGGCCCGCAGAACACGCCGACCACCCACTGGATGAACCAGCGCTACGTCGATGCCGGCTACGTCATGGATCCGCGCCATCCCCAGGGTCTTGTCTACGCGAACACGAGACGCGGACCGGTGCTGCTCGGCGCCATGTTCCAGATGCGTCGCATCGGCCAGTTCGGTCCCGACCCCGGCGGTCCGTTGACGGCGTGGCACGAGCACACCAACATCTGCTTCACGCCGTTCGGCTTCGAGTTCAGCTTGATGTCGCCGACCGGGAGTTGCCCGCTCGGCGCCATCGACATCACGACTCCGCCGATGCTGCACGTCTGGATCGTCCACAACCCAGGCGGCCAGTTCGCCATCGACATCGATCCCAAGGTGGTGAAGCAGATTGACCAGGCCTGAGATCTCTGCGCGCCCTGAGGCGGCATTCGTGCTTCTCCTGATGCAGGCCATGTTCTGGCTGATCGCCGGGATCTCGGCCGTACCGTTCGGCATTGCCGGCGAAGCTCACATGGCCGCACTCGCTCTCCTCACCATGCTGCTGGCGCTCGCGACGGTGCTGTGCGCGCTGGGCGTTCTTTGGCGGAAGGTTCGCGCCAGGGCGCTCGTGATCGCGCTCGAGGTCGTGTGTCTTTTCGGCGCGGCGCTGGCGTTGTGGCTGCCGATCGGCGTCAACACCGGCCTGGTGTCGACGCTCGTCAACGCCGCGCTGCCGCTGACGGTCATCGTGCTGCTACGAAAAGACCAGCAAGCGTTTTCATAGACGGCATGTTGTTCGTCGGCACCTCGGGGTGGCAGTACGCGCACTGGCGGCGCGTCTTCTATCCCGAGCGGCTGCCACAGCGCGCGTGGCTCCCGTTCTTCGCCGACCGATTTCAGACGGTCGAGGTCAACAACACCTTTTACAACCTGCCCGAGAAGAGCGTCTTCGAGCAGTGGCGGCTGAACACGCCGGCGGATTTCTGCTTCTCGGTGAAGATGAGCCGCTACCTGACGCACCTCAAGCGCCTGCACGATCCGCAAGAGCCGGTCAAGAGGTTCATGGACCGCGCTTCGGCGCTAGGTCCGAAGCTTGGCCCCGTTCTCATCCAGCTGCCTCCTCATTTTCACGCCAACCTCGAGCTGCTCGACGCGACGCTCGCGTTGTTCGAGCCGTCGGTCCGAGTGGCGGTGGAGTTTCGCGATGCGGCGTGGTTCACGCCGGAGACGAAAGCGGTGCTCGAGCAGCATCACGCCGCCCTGTGCCTCGCCGACACTCCGCGGCGCAAGCAGCCGTCGTGGCGCACCGCGGACTGGGGCTTCGTGAGATTCCACGAGGGAACCGGCGCCGAGGCGCCTGGTTACAGGCGCGACGTGCTCGAGACCTGGGTGCGGACCATTGTCGAAACCTGGGCTGCGCACGAAGACGTCTACGTCTATTTCAACAACGACACCGGTGGTTATGCGATCCGCGATGCCATGACGTTTGCGGAGCTCGCGTCCGCGGCCGGGCTCAGCCCGACGCGCGTGCCCGCAACGTTCGCCGCCTGAGGGCCGCGTCGGCGTCGTCTGTTGTCACGTAGCGGCGGCGGAAGTTACGCAGCGCGAAACGATCGCACGCGGTCTCGGCTGACGATCCCTTGCCCAGCACCTCGTGCAGATACCAGTGCATCCACTCGTGGCAGTAGAGAAAGCGGAGGACGTCGCGCCGCCCACGGAAGTAGACGGTCTCCGAGGCCCACGCAAATCGCATGCCGGCTCCGCGCTTGCGTCGCGCGGCGTATATGACCGGCTCGCGAAACGCCTTGAACGGGATCGGGACCTGGAGCACGATCCGCCGCTCGTCGAACTCGCACCGCGCCGCCAGATGCGGAGCCCAGCGGTAGCGCAGGGGCTTGATCACGACGTCGTAGCCGGACCGCGGCAGGCCCTCGAGCGCGCGGCGCGCCTCCGCCGTGCTGTACCCGGCCAGCTCGGATCTGATCGCCACGGGAGCAACAGGATAGGCGTTACCTAGAGATAGGAGGTGGCTTATGCCCGACACCGTCGTCGGCCTTTTCAGGACCCGAAGCGAGGCCGACAGAGCGCTTGGAAAACTCAAGGATGCCGGTTTCGGACCAGACCAGGTCTCGGTCTCGACGCCGCATTTCAGACGTCGGGGTCACTACGCCCTGAAGCTCCTGATCGGTCTGGTCGTCGGCACGCTCGTGGGGGCGCTGCTGGGAGCTGTGGTCGCCGGTTTCGTACCCGGCATGCCTGCGCTTCTCCCGGGCAGCAAGCTAGGGGTGTTCGCCATCGCGGCCATCGCGGGCGCGGCCACGGGTTTGGTCGCCGGCGGCCTCGTGAGCATGGCCGCGTCTGGTGACCGCGCATTGTTCTACGAGCAGGAGGTCGAGTCCGGGCGAATCTTGATCAGCGTCTCGGGCGCTCGGCTCGAGACCGCGCGCGAGATCATGCGGCTGGAGGGCGCGATGGAAGCGGCGCCCGTCGAGGCGCCGCTGGAGCGCCCGCGTCCTGAAAGCGGTTAGTCAGTTCAGTTGTTCGGCTCGGCCTTGCTGATGTCCTTGTGGACGTCCTCGCCCTCGCCGCGCATGGTCAGGTCGCCGAGCGACACGATGCCCTCGAGCTTGGAGTCGCTCATGACCACGACGCGCTTGACGTCGTGCGACTTCATGAGCTGGATGGCGTCGTCGAGCGACTGATCCGGCCTGACCGCCGCCAGGTCGTGGCTGCAGATGTCCGAGAGCTTTGTGCTTTTCGGATCGCTGCCGGTCGCAACGGCGCGCACTGCGATGTCGCGGTCCGTGACGATGCCGCACGGCTTGTCCTTGTCCATGACGACGACCGAACCGATGCGCATGTCGCTCATCGCCTTCGCCGCATCGACCACCGACGAGTCAGAGCTCATCGACACCGGGTTTCTGGTCATGACGTCGCGGACTGTTTTCATCCAGCACCTCCTGTCGCGCAGTAGTAATTCGCTAGGAGTTAAAACGCGCGGCTACGTTGGTTGCCCGGCAAGCCTCATGTGAAGGCGCACCACCGTGCCCTCACCGACGTCGCGAATCTGGACCAGGTCGCACAGCTGATTGGCGAGCCATAGCCCGCGCGACTCCCGCAGACCGGGGCCGGGCTTGGTCCGGTCGCCGAGCGGCGACCGGTACACGCCGCCATCGCGAACGTCGCATATCAGCGCACCCGGTTCGCGCCAAACACGAAGAGTTCCATTGCCGCCGCCGTGGACGATGCTGTTGGTAGCGACTTCATTGACCGCGGTCGCGAGGTCGGTGGCACGTTTCGCCGCGAGGCCGATCGCCAGAGCCTGACGCGTAACCAGCCGGCGCACTGACAGGAGGTTGTCACGATCGAACTGCAGAACCGCGCGGAGCGCATTCGGTTCGGGCAGCGCCGTGTCGAAGGTGGCGCCACATGCGTCGTGTCCTCGAAACGAGTCGCTCACTCCGGTCGACCCCGACAGCTCCGTGACGTACTCGTGGCTGCGTCGCGCCTCGTCGATCACCGATGCAGGCAACGACTTGCTGTCATAAGGACACAGCAGCCACCACGCAGGGCCTTTTCCAAACGCGACGTTCAGCAGCGACTCGTGACGCTGGCATTCGATGAGCTCGTCGGCAGACCTCTCGTTCGAGATCGGCTCGCCGATGCCGCGCAGTCGCTTGCCGTCTCCACCATGCTCTGCGACGAAGTCCTGCCAGGCCGGGATGATGCGAGCGGGATTGGCGCCGACGGCATTCATGTCCGCCCAGCGGACTTGTTCGGCATCCGCACCCAACGCTGCGCGCAGCAGCTCGATGTGGCCGGCCGACTCGACGACCAGCACGGGCTCGCCGGCGTCGAGGCCGTCCCGGATGAAAGGAACGCAACCCGCCACGAAGCTCTGGTTTCCGGAGTACAACAGCGCCTCGTGCCGAAACCGTTCTATCGCCGCGGTCATCGCGATTCGAGCTCGCACTCGCACAGGAAAAACGACGGCACGTCGGCCCACCCGGTGACGCGCATCACCGTCTCGAGCTGATGTGCCAGTCCGTGAAGAAAGAGCTGGCGTCCCTCGCCGAGGTCGTGGGCGGCGTCGACGAACGCGCGGATGCCGCTGACGTCGATGAAGCTCAGCCCGCTGACATCCAGGTGCGATCGCGACACGTCGCTCAGCGCGATGCGGATCGACTGCGCGACGGCGTCGGAGTTCGAAATGTCGATCTCACCCGCAAAGCGCAAGCCCGGCGGTCGCTCCGTGCGTGTGACGACGAGGTGGCTGTCGGCGTAGACAGGGCCCTCGTGGGTACCGCTGAAAAGCTCGTCCATAAGAAACCCTTCCGCGGTCCAGAAAAAGCCTGGACCGGCCCCATTCCTCACGAGTTGTAGAACGCGTCGCGCCTGCGCGTCTACCGTCGTGTCAAAAAAACTGTCAGTAGCGCAATCGCCCCACCCGTTAACCAGATTGGGGGAGCTTGGCCAGCAATGGCCGAGCCCCTCTCTGTCTTCTAGATGGCCTCGGGTGTCTTGATGAGCCAGGCGATGAATGCGCCGGACGCCACGCCGATCATCGCGCCCACCGCGACGTCGCTTGGGAAGTGATGGCCGAGGTGCACGCGCGATGCGCCGACCCCCGCAGCCAGCGTGAAGGTCAGCGGGGCGGTCTTGGGATAGAAGGCAGAGAGTGCGGTCGCGGCCGCGAACGAAGACGCGGAGTGACCTGATGGAAATGATGCGTCCGTCGTGCGGATGCCGACCACCAGCACGTCCCGTCCGACATGCGGCCGATTGCGCCGGAAGACCGGCTTGACGATGTGCTGCACCAGGTACGTGGTGCCGAGCGAGGCGATCGCGGTCGCAAGTCCCGCACGCCTGCCTTTCGGTCCACCGAGCCATGCGAGCGCGATCCCGGCCCCGACCCATCCCAATCCTTCGCCCAGGTCGGAAAGCAGCGTCACGTAGCGATCGCCGACGGGGGAGTGGGGTAGCCCGTGGATCAGCGTGTACATCCGCCGGTCGATCGTCGCCGGCAGCACGCGTATGGGTTGGACGGTGGGCGTTGGTTCCATTCATGAAGGGAACGCGCACCGCCGCCGGCGTTATCCGGTTGTGAGCCGCCGCCAGTCACGACTGCCCCGAGACGACGACGCGGGCGAGCCCGGGGCTCCGATCCAGGATCCCCTTCTGCGGGTGATCTCCGCCGGACCCGACGAGGAGCCTTCGCGCGAACGACTCGAGAAAGGCGACCCCTCCGCGGCCGACCAAGCGGACACCGGCGCACCCGCGGCGGGGCGCACGAGCCTGGACGAAGCCCACAAACGCGGGCTCGTGGGGTGGCTCCAGGTACTCGGCCCGGGGCTGATCACAGGTGCGAGTGACGACGACCCGAGCGGCATCGGTACCTACTCGCAGGTCGGCAGCCAGTTCGGCTATGGGCTCCTATGGACGGCCATCTTCACGTTTCCGCTCATGGCTGCCGTCCAGGAGGTCTGCGCGCGCATCGCGCTGCACACCGGGGTCGGCCTCGGCACGTCGCTCCGGCGTCGCTTTCCAGCATGGCTCGTCGGTGTCTCCATCGGCGCGCTGTTCGTTGCCAACACCATCAACTGCGGCGCCGATCTCGGCGCCATCGCGGCCGGCGGCTCGTTGTTGACGCACGGGGCCGTGCCCTCGTTGTGGCTGGTCATGCCCGCCGCGGCGCTGATCGTCGCGCTGCAGCTGTTCGTCACCTATGCGGCGATTTTCAGGATCTTCAAGTGGCTCACGGTCGCGCTGTTCGCGTACGTCGTCACCGGGCTTCTCGTCCATCCGGATGTGCGCCAGATCCTGCTCGCGAGCGTCCTGCCTCACTTTGAGGCGAGCAAGGACTACGTCGCCGCGATGGTCGCAATACTTGGCACGACGATCTCGCCGTATCTGTTCTTCTGGCAGGCCTCATCAGAGGTCGACGAGATGCGGGCTGCGGGCAAGAGGACTGAGGCCGAGCGCCGAGGAGTCGCGCAATCCGAGCTCAAGGCGGCGCGAACCGACATCATGACCGGGATGTTCTTCTCGAACCTCGTGATGTACTTCATCATCTTCACCACCGCGACCGTGCTGCACGCGCATGGCAAGACGGACGTGCAGACCGCGGACCAGGCGGCGCAGGCCCTCGCGCCGCTGGCCGGGCAGTGGTCGTTCGTGCTGTTCGCGCTCGGCATGATCGGCACCGGCTTTCTTGCCGTCCCCATCCTCACCGGCTCGGCCGCGTACGCGGTGCGCGAGTTCGTCGGATTGAAGGGCGCGCTCTCGGACAGGCCGCGTTACCGTCCGACGTTTTACGGGATCATGGTGCTGTCGACCGTCGCCGGCGTCGGGATCAACCTGCTCGGGCTCAACCCTATCCGCGCTCTGTTCGTGACCGCGATCATCAACGGTCTGGTCGCTCCGCCGCTGCTGATCCTGATCGTGCTTCTAGGGTCGGACCGGCGCGTGATGGGCGGCCGCGTGAGCGGACGCCTGAGCAGAGTCCTGACGTGGGTGGCTGCCGGCGCCATGAGCATTGCCGCGATCGCGCTGCTCGCAACGCTCGCGGCGCCCTGATGCCTTAGGCGGCGAGACTCTCTGCGTTCGGAAGGATCTCGCGCTCGCAAAAGCGCATGAATCCTTCTTGATCGGGTCCGACCTGGTGGATGTACACGTGGTCGAAGCCCGCCTCGACGTACTTGCTGAGCTCCTCGAGATGCCTCTTCGGATCGGGGCCGCATACGACCTCTTTCTTGATCATCTCGGGCGTGACCATCTCGGCGGCCTCCTCGAGATAAGCGGTCCGCGGCAGCTCGTTCTTGAACTTGCCCTTCAGAGCCGCGTTCGGCCAGTACTCGTGCGCGATGCGAACGCCGTCCTCTTCCGTCTTCGCCCAGCACACAGTCATCTGCGCATAGCGCGGTTTGCCTGCGCCGCCGGCGGCGTTGAACGCGTCCACCGTTTCCTTCACAGGCGATGAGCAGATGAGGCCGTCGCCGATCCGCGCCGCGAGCTTGGCCGCCTGTTCTCCCGCCGCGGCGACGTAGACGGGGACGCGCTGTGAAGGCAAGTTGTAGACCCTGGCGTCGTGGACCTGGAAGAACTTCCCGTAATGACTCTGCTCGCCGCCGCCGTGCAGCGTGCGCAGTATGTCGACTGCCTCTTCGAGCATGTCCTGGCGCATGTCAGGCGGCGGCCAGCCCTGGCCGACGATGTGCTCGTTCAGGCTTTCGCCGCTGCCGACGCCGAGAAAGAAGCGTCCGGGCATGAGGCAGCCTACGGTTGCGGAAGCCTGCGCGATGATCGCCGGGTGGATGCGCATGATCGGACAGGTCACACCCGTGCCGACGCGCAAGCGTCGCGTGCTGGCCGCGATACCGCCGAGCACTGCCCACACAAAAGGCGAGCTGCCCTGCTTGTCGGTCCACGGGTGATAGTGGTCCGACATCAAGGCGTAAGTGAAGCCGATGTCCTCCGCCAGCTTCGCCAGGCGCATGAGCTCTTCGGGCTGGCGTTCCTCGCTGGACAGGGTGTAACCGATCTCGACCCGCATACCCACCAATAGACAACGCACGCGCGTAAGGCCTTTACGCGACGCGTTGAACGTGTAGAAGGCCGATGTCGACTCCAGCGCTCGACTCCACCGAGATCCAGGACACCGCGTCCGCGCGCGGCTTGATCGCATCCGTCGTGAGTGATGCGCAACGCCTCGTTGCGCTCGAGGTCGCGCTCGCGAAGCAAGAAGCCAAAGAGCTGGCGACCGCAAATGCGATCGCTGCGGGGGTCGTCGCGTTCGGCGGGCTGCTGGTCATCCTCGGCGTGCTCGTCGCTTTGCCCGTGGTGGTCGTCGTCCTCGTGCCATGGCACTGGCAGGCGGCAGCCATCTGGACCGCCGCTTACCTCGTGATCGGTCTCGTCATGGTCCTGATCGGCAAGGCGCGCATACAGCTGCGCCTGCCGCCGCGCACCATCGAAAGCCTGAAGGAGAACAAGGAATGGGCGCTTCGGCGCGTGAGATCGAACGGGAAATAACGCAGACGCGGGACCGGATGGACGCGAACCTGGCGCGGCTCGAAGGCTCCGCCAGCACGACCGCTGCCCGCTATGGACGGATGGCGGCCGCAGGCGCGGGCGTGCTGGTGGTCGCCGCGGTCGCTTTCATCGTCTACCGCCGGACGCGCAAACCGACGCTGCGTGACCGGCTGAACGGCGTCTCGGTCGAGCGCGTCCGCGACCTCGTCGAGAAGCTCCGCGAAGAGCTACCTTCGGTCACGGTCACGGTGAACGACGGGAAGAACAGCGAGCCAGGTATGTTCGAGTCAATCGTGCGCAAAGTGGCGCCCGCCATGATCGGCACGGCTTCGACAGCGCTCTTCGAGCGGATGTCCCGGCCGCCGGACACGGAGTCGCAGCAGTCGTAGCCCGGTTGCGCGCGCGCGCCGAGGCGCTCGTGGAACGCGCGCAGAAGACACTTCCGGCACGAGTTCTCACGGCGTACGGCGAGAGCCAGGCAGGCAACTACGCGCTGGCGCTGGCATTCACCGGTTTCATGTCGATATTTCCGCTGATCACCGGGGCGCTCGCGCTTATCGGCCTGGCGATTCGCGATCCGGCCACTGAGGCCCATGTCCAGAAACTGGTGATCGAGTCGTTTCCGTTCAGTGCTCAGGCAGAGCTGCAAAGAGCCCTCAACGGTGTCAAGCAATCGGCCGGATGGCTCGGACTGGTGACGATTGCTGGGCTGGTGTGGAGCGCCAGCAGCATCTTCTCCACGATGGAGTTCGCGCTGACGCAGATCTTCGGCACACGCCAGCGCGACATGCTCCGCCAGCGCCTGATGGGCCTGATCATGATGTTCGTCCTCATCGTCGCCCTTCTCGTGACGGTCGCGGCGAACAGCGTGGCCGCGCTCGTGCCAGTTCCGTTCGTCGCGCCGGCCACAAGCATCCTCATCGGCTCGGTGGTGATGTTCGCGCTTCTCGTCACCCTGTATCGGTTTGTTCCCAACCGCACATTTCGTGTGCGCGACGTCGTCCCAGGTGCGCTCATCGCCGGCGTTCTGATCGAAATCCTGTCGCTCGCTTTCCCGCTCTACGCGCACATCGCCGGCGGGTTCAACACTTATGGCGCCCAGTTCGCGCTGTTCTTCCTCCTGGCGACGTGGTTTTACCTGCTGTCGCAGCTGATCCTTCTGGGCGCGGTCTTCAACAAGTTCCGCCTCGGCGAGCCGGGCGCTCGAGGCATCGTTGCGAGCCCGATGCACCAATCAAGGGACAAGACGCGTCCGGTCGACTCGATCGAACAGAAGAAGGTCGAGGCGACGCCGCCGGAGCCGCCGCGGAGGTCGGTCTTTCAGCGCCTTGCGCTGGGCGCGGTGGTGGCCATGGCGGTCGCTGCAGGGGTCGTCCGCCGGCGGCCGCGGCGCGCCGCGGGCTGAGTTCGAGCCGAGTTCAATTTCGATTTAGACGCAAGGTAATCGCCCTGGCTCTAGGCGTTACCGAAGCGAACGGCCCAAGCGGGGATTCGGGAAGGAAGCTGGGGGTCGTACTGAACGCAAAGGAGGTTCGAGCGTTGGGAACCCTGCTATTCATCCTGCTCGTCATTCTCGTCCTGGCGGTGCTCCTTGGAGCCGGCGGCTACAGCGTCCGCCGCTACTGGAGCCCGGCGGGTTCTGAGGTGGTCGAGACGGGGGGTGACGCGGGCGCAGGAGCCGGCGCGGGCATCGCCGCGGCGATCCTGGCGCTGCTGGTGCTGATCATCCTGTTCTTCGGCTTCACGTCGTGGAACTGGTTCGGCACAAGGTCCGCCGCTCCGTCGACTACCAACAACCCCACCGTCGCATCGCCGGCGCCTGGCGGCGGTGGAGCGAGCGCTTCGCCGAGCTCGATGGCGTCGCCGTCGAAGTAGAGCTTTCCCCCTCCTCCTCGAGGGGATTGCAAGGGCCGCACCGCGCGGCCCTTCTTTTTTGTCGGTAGGCACCGGCCCGGCAGGCGTTCTCCCGTTAGGGAGGAATCTCGCCCAGGAGGTCTGAAGATGGCAACGACACGCCAGAAGGCTGCGGCACGCCGCAACATCGCCAAAGCTCGCAAGGTGCAGAGCCGGCGTGCGCACGGAGAGCACGTTTCCAAGCGCTCGAGAGGGCTGAGCACTCGGCAGAAGGACCGCATGTCCAAAGACACGTTTGCCTTCCCCAAGGAGCGAAAAGAGCCGCTCAACGACGCCAAGCACGTGCGCAACGCGGTCGCACGGTTCGACCAGGTCGAAGGCGTGACCGACAAGGAGCGCGACGCCGCCTGGCGCCGCATCCGGTCCGCCGCGCGCAAGTACGGCGTGCACATCAGCGCGCGCGGCTGGCGCTCGCTCATGAAAGGCGGCAAATCCGGCCGTTCGAGATCGAATTCGACGCGTCGTTAGGGCCCGAGTACGGCCCTGCGAGGCAGGCGTTTCTGCACTAGAGACGTCGTAATTCCGGCCTGACTCGAACGAGGACGGCTCGAAAGGAGGTACTCAAAGAGTGGTTGCGTTGATCGTCCTGATCCTGCTGCTGCTGCTCCTCGGTGGGGGCGGTCTGCTGGCACCGGCGCTTCACATCCTCTGGATCTTGCTCGTCATCGGGCTGATCCTTTGGGTGCTGGGCTTCTTCGTTCGCGCCGCGGAAGGAAGTCGCTGGTACTACTGGTAAAGCCGCCAACGCAGCGGTGACTTGAGGTGTCCGCCACGGCGGGCACCTTTTCTTTACAGGAACTTACGCGATGTAGGGGCCTTGTCTCCTACATCTGTACGGTGACAGCTTTCGCGCCGCGCGGATACTTGCGATACGAGCCTCAGGGCGCGAGGGTGCGGAGGAGGACAGGGCGGATGAGCATCGTGCAGTTTCCGGTCGGCAGAGTCGACGGCGCGGAGCGAGTGGCGTTGCGTCGGGGGCTGCCGGCGACGAGCCGTTTTGGTGCCGCGCTGCAGCTCGTGCAGCGCCAGTCGCCCGCCGCGGCGTACTGCGCCGCCTGCGCGGCGCCGATCGACTACGGCGCGGTATGGCGCCGCGAAGAGGCGTACTGCAGCGTCGAATGCTCGCTGGGGGGCAATCGACCTGCATAGATGACCGAATGAGCGGGAGGCTGCCTACCCCTCTCGCTCATTAGTCTTTGGGAGCCGTATGCGAAGGCTCCTGCTGTGGTGCGCGTCAAACCCCTGGCTCGCGACCCACCTCCCACGCTGGGGTTTTGCGCGTCGAGCGGTGAGGCGGTTCCTGCCGGGCGAGGGTTTCGAGGCCGCCCTGAAAGCGGCCGTCGATTTCCGATCCAAGAACGTGGGCACGATCTTCACGCTCCTCGGCGAGAACATCACGGATCTTTCCGACGCGAACCGCGTGGTCGAGCATTACGAAGAAGTCCTCGCGGCGTCGACCGACATAGACGCGGAGATCTCGGTCAAGCCGACGCAGGTTGGTCTCGACATCGATGAAGGGGCGGCCTACTCCAACCTCCTGCGCCTGGTGCGCGCGGCGACGAAGGCTCGCGGCTTCTTGTGGATCGACATGGAGGGCAGTGCGTACACGGAGCGCACCATCGACCTCTACCTGCAGCTTCGCGCGGAGCACACGCACGTCGGGATCGCGATTCAGGCGTATCTCTACCGCACCGCGGCCGACATCTCGCGTTTGATCGCGGCGAAGGCGTCCATCCGCCTCGTCAAGGGCGCGTATTCGGAGTCGCCGGACATCGCGTTTCAGGCCAAGCGCGAGGTGGACGCCAACTACCTGGCGCTGACGGCGCTGATGCTCACCGAGGTCAAGCGCAAGCACATCCGGCTTGTCAACGCGACACACGACACCGAGATGATCGCCAAGATCTGGCGCATCGCCTCGGCCCTGGGGATGGAGAAGTCGGACGTCGAAGTTGCGATGCTCTACGGGATTCGCGTCGACCAGCAGCTGCGGCTCGCGCGGGAGGGATTCACGGTGCGTGACCTGATCGCTTACGGCGACGCGTGGTACGCGTGGTATCTGCGCCGCCTGGCAGAGCGCCCCGCCAACGTCTGGTTCGTGGCGAGGCAGCTCCTGCCCTAGACCAGCCGCCACTTCGCTTTGGCCGGGATATCAGTCGTTTGCACGGCGCCCAACCCCGGATAGGCGCGCCTATCCGGGGTCCGTAGCGTCAGACAAAAAGAAACCGGCGGCGCCACGCGGCGCCGCCGGCTGTCGACCCGATCGAAGCTACTGGTTCTTGCCCGGGACGACCGGCGCTTCCTGGAGGTTCTCGCGCATGTTGTCGGGCTTCTCCAGGTTTTCGTCGCCCGAGCCCATCGGATGTTGGCGCTCCTTGTGCTTGTCAAGCTCGACGGAGTTGGCGAAGTCCTCGTTACAGATGTCGCATTTCACGGAACTAACCTCCGTTCCGGGGTTGTGGAGCGCCCAAACCTTGCGGCTCAGGCGCTCCACCTAGAAAACGTTCCGGTATTCGCCGCTACCGGCCTCCAATTCGTTTCAAGATGGGGGAGAGTCATGGAGGCCAACCAGGAGGAGCACATGAGCACGATCGACATCCAGGACCAGATCGACGCCGGACGGAAGACGATCGAGCGCTCGCTCGACGACGTTCGGAACATGGAGATGCCGGAAGTTCCGCCGGCCGTCATCGCCGCGGGGGTGGTCGCCGCGGTCGTGGCCGTCGGCGTCATCGGCTGGCTGGTGTTTCGCAACCGGCAGCGCAGGACCCTGATCCAGCGTCTGCAGGACGCGATCCCGGGGTCGGTGCGAGGCCTACCGGCGGAGGTTCAGTCCCGGGTCAGGCGTGCGAAGTAGCCGCTAAGCCGCTCGAGCCGGGCTCGGGCTGAGCTTCAGCGTCTTCTTCGCGGGCTCGGGCAGGACCGTGTGGCCGTTGGCGCTTCCCAGGTAGCGGCGCGTCGCCTTGTAGCCCCAGTCGATCAGCTCCTTGGTGTGGCTGAAGTCGGCGGGAGAGACGTCGGACAGATCCATCGCCGGCAGGACGTGGATCGCCGCCATGTTGCGGTGCTGTTCGACCTCGGCGTCGAGCTTCTGCTCGATGATCCGCGCGAGCGCGTTCAACGCCATCCCAAGAGCGTTGGTCGGCTCGCGGTTGAGCCATGGATAGCCGACCGGCAGCACGTAGACGTCGGTGGCGCCCAGCTCGATCGCGACCGTCAGCGGCGTGTGGTTCGCCACCCCGCCGTCGATGTACTCGCGCCGGCCGACCGTGACGGGCGGGAAGACGCCCGGGATGGCGCAGCTCGCCAGCAGTGCGGGTACAGCCGGACCCGAGCTCATGATCGCGGCGCGGCCGCTCTTGAGCTCGGTGGTCACGACGTGCAGAGGAATCGACGCTTCCTCCAGTCGCGAGAACGGCATGTTCGCCTCCAGAACGGCTCGAAGCGAGTCGTTGGAGATGAAGTGATTGCTGCGGCCCAGCAGCCCCGCGGCGCTGATGAGGGGGTTGATCGGGAACACGTCCGCGCGGCGCAGGCTCAGCCAGATCTCGGCCAGCTGCTCAACGCCGCCGGCGTCCGGCCGGCCCGCGATCCAGGCGGAGTTGACCGCGCCGACAGAGGTGCCGACGAGAAGGTCAGGGCGAATGTTTCGCTCGTAAAGCGCTTGCAGCATCCCGACCTGCACGGCGCCAAGACTCGCACCGCCTGAAAGCACGAAGGCAACCTGGCGAGTCTCCTCGCCGCGCGCTTGGCGAGGAGACATCCGGCTCACGACCTGCTGTAGGTGAGCCTCACTGTCAGGCCGCCTTTTTGGCGTCGCGGTCTCGGCGTCGCTTCTCGCGCAGCGAGTCGAGCATGTCCGCGGCATCCAGGCGATCCCACAGTCGCCAGTCACTTTCCGACCGCCACACCTGGTCGAGTAGAGACTCTAGCTGCGTGTGGAGGTCAGGGGCGTCGGACTTAGTTCTAAACCTCACCATTCGTCTCCTGCTTTGAAAACGCGCACGCAGCCATCGCCCTACTACCACTATTGGACGGTTCTCAAATTCCACTTTTGATCTACCCCGCCGACCAGACCGGCGCGGACGTCGAGTCGAGTCCGAGGTCGGTCGTGATGTCGCGCACCGATCCCGACGAGCCGGGATTCACGGTCCAGAGTTGAAATCCGCCGCCGGGAGTTGAGGGCGCAAGGAATGCGACCGTCTTGCCGTCGGGCGAGAACGCCGGCGACGCCACGAGCCGGCCGCCGACCAGCGTCGATGCCGGGCCGAGGGTCAGCGCCGTCTCGTCGAACGACGCGATGTCGAGGTCCGCGGATTGGTTCGAGCCCTTGGTGCAAACCATCGCGATCGACTTCTCGTCCGCTGAGACCGCGGGTTGGCCGCAATCGAGATCCGGCGTGGTGAGCGCGACGCCGGCGCTGCCGGCCTTGCGCTGGATCCATATCTGCGCATGCACCTGTGACTGGTCGTCGATGGAGTACTTGGTGTAGATGAGAGCGCCGTCCTTCAACGGCACTGGATTGATGTCTCCACCGGTGAAGTCATTTGGCACCGTCCAGTCGACAGCGTCCGCGCCGGCGCTGAGGCGGCTTGCGAATATCGCCAGGTCGACCTTGTAGCTGTTGTAGGGATCCTTGGGGTCGTAGGCGTAGAACAGCGTCTTGCCGTCAGGCGAAAGGCGTGGATAGAACGCCCAGTGGCTGTTCTCAGGCAGACCACCGGCGGCGTTGTGCGTCAGCTGCGCAACCTTGCCGCCCGACGTCGTGAGGAGGTACAGGTCGGAGTAGTTGTTGCCGCGCTGCACGACGATGAGCTGCCCGCTTGGTCCTGCAGCGGGCTGCGCCCACCCGTTCTCCGCGGTGAGCTGCGTGAACGAGCCGTGCTGAAAGCGGTAGATCGCGCCGCCTTGAGTGAGGTACATCGTGCCGGCGAGCGGCGAAGCGGTGATTTCTGTTGGACGGTGGACGACCGGTCTGTCACCACGCAGGAACCCTGCGGCGTGGTAGACGCCGATGGCGAAGGCCAGCATGGCGACGACGAGGCCGATTCCGATGAGCGTCCGCTTCACGGAAACGACTGATGAACGAGCGGTAGGATCTGGCCCCAGTCAGGGAAGACGACGCTCTGCCCGGCAGCCCAACCCTCGGAGGTGTATGGCGGCAGCAGGACGACCCGATGGATGTTCGGCCCGTTGAAATCGTTGGCTATCGACATCAGTGCGCGCAGGCGGTCAAGGCTGATGCTCGTCTTGAGCTCACCGTTCATGGCAGTGGCGATCGCGGGCAGGTCGGTGACGTTCAGATGAGTCGCCTGCGCCTTGATCGCGAGCAGGAGCTGCTGCTGGCGCTCGGACCTGGCGAAGTCGCCACGCAGGTCGCCGTGGCGCGACCGTACGTACTGGAGCGCGTGTACTCCATCCATGTGGGTTGCACCCGGAAGGACCGCGACGCGGTAGTACGCATACGGGTCCTGCGCGCTGTTGAGGTCGGCGGGATAGAAGTCGTCCATGACGGGATTGGTGACTTGAAGGTTCACTCCACCGAGCTTGTCGATCAGCTTGACCAGGCCGTTCAGGCCTATCCAGACGTAGTCGTCGATGTGGACCTTGAAGTTCGACTCGACGGCTGCGATCGCGCCCGGTGGTCCGCCGAGGTTGTAAGCGGTGCTGATCTTGCCGAATCCCATGTCCGGGATCGGCACCCACAGGTCTCGCGGGATCGACAGCATCGTGGCCTGCTTGGTGGTCGGATCCACCCGAAGCAGGATCATCGACTGCGTGTTGAGCCGGTCAGGCGGGAACTTCGAGTCGTCGTCCGAGCCGAGGAGCAGGACCGTGAACGGCGCGGTAGGTGCGGTCGCCGGGTTCAGCTGGGTGAGCTGGGCAGGACCGCCCGTAGCGCCGCCGGCGGTTTGGAGCACAGGGAAGAAGTACGCCCCAAGGCCGCCGAGCCCGGCCAGGACGAAGCCGAGCACGACGATCCACGCGCGTGGCATCAAGCTGGTTTCCCTCCTCCGGAGCAACGCTTGAATCGAGTCAAAAACCCGTGCCGGGGGCGCCTACGGCGTTGGTGATGCGGTGAGATTCCTGCTTGTCCTGGTCGCGGCCGCGCTGCTGCTCGGCGGCGAAACCTGGCCGCACGACATGCCCTCGGCGCCGCTGGTCGGGTTCAGCTTCAGCCCCGAGGAGTCGATCTGGAACGGTCGCGATCCGGTCGAGGACCTCAGCTACCTGCTCGAGACCACACAACCCGACCTGGTTCGGCTTCCGATCTACTGGGAGGACGTCGAGCCGACGCCGGCGATGCTCGACTATCAGGGGATCGATCCCCTGCTCAGGGTGATCGACGACTACAACGTCACCGCACCGCATCCGACGCGGGTGGTGCTCACGATCGGGGCACGCAACTTTCTCTATCCGGAGCTCCACGAGCCCGACTGGGCCGGCCCTCGAGAGCAGCCGTTCCTCGATGTCGCGCAGTCGACGATCGCGTACAGGAAGTACATCGACTCCACCATCACCCGCTACCGCGACTCCCCGCTCCTTTACGCGTGGCAGGTGGAGAACGAGCCGCTCGACGAGGTCGGCAACGTTTCGACGGGCGCCGACCAGATCACGCCGCAGGAGCTGGCGTGGGAAGTGGGCGAGGTGCACCTGCTCGACCCGAACCATCAGGCCGTCATCACTACGTACGACGGACTCAACGTCTACATCGATTGGCTGGAGGTCAACGCCCCCGGGCTGATGAGCAGCTACAACGGCCATCCGCTCCAGGCGCTGTCCATGGCCGACGCGCTGGGCCTCGATCTCTACGTCGACGGTCCGAACGTACCGTACCGGCACCTGACCACGACCTACCTGCGCGAGGTCTGGAAGCAGGAGGCGCTGCACTTCTGGGCGGCGATGGCAAGCAAGCAGGGCAAATCGGTTTGGCTCGCGGAGATGCAGGCGCAGCCGTGGAGCGACTCCACGACGTTCGCGCCGAAGGACTTGATCGCGAGCGCGGTCGACTATCGGCAGGAGAACCTGCAGGTCGTGCTCATGTGGGGGGTCGAAACGTGGCTCAACAATCCGGCGTGGCTCGCGGCGGGAGCCAAGTCGATGGCGATCCTCCGCAGCTAGTCAGTCGGCGACTATCTCGTGCTGGTTGTCTGCCGTGGCCGTGAACTTGCCTGCGGACGTCGCGAGACGGATCGTCACCGTGTACTCGGCCGAGCTCGAGGTGCCGGTCCCGTATTTGCCGCTCGTGCACGCGCTGGGGATGGTCACGTTGAGAATTGCGCTGCCTCCGGCCGCGACCGTCGCGGGTGCGAACTTGGCGTCGGCGTCGTAGCGATCACCGACTTTCTCCAGCCACGCTCCTTTGACCGACGCGACCGTCATCTCGGCCGTCACCGCGTCGATGGTCACCGCCTTGGCCGTGCCGTTGTGCAGGTGAACGGTCGCGTGCACGTCGTACGGCGCGTTGTTGACGCCGCCGGGGCAGTAGTAGGTCGGGTCGACGGAGGCGGCTCCGGTCGTGAACGCGGGCTGGCTCGACGAGGAGCAGGCCGCGATGAGCAACATGGCGAATGCGGCCAGGGCGTGACGCATAGGCGGGCATCATAAGGAGGCATTCCTTCTAATGTGTCTCCCGCTAATGGGTCATCTGGACTCGCAGCGGTCACTCCCCGTCCTTGGGTCGGACAAGACAGGTCTCAGCGCACTCGCCAAGAAGCTCCGCCTGACAGCCGAGCACAGCGTCGCCGTCCTCAACGCGCCTGACGGCTATCTCATGCTTCTCGATCCCGGTCCTGCTCACATCGCGACGACCGTGCAGCAGGGTCAGACGTTCGACGCCGTCCTGCTGTTCGTTCGGAACGTCGACGAGCTGCGCCGGCACGGCGCTGCGGCCGTCGCCTGTGCGCGTGCCAATGGGTTGCTGTGGATCGCCTATCCCAAAGCCGGCAAGACAGGGGCCGCGACGGACCTGCCCGCGACACCATGGTGGGTGCAGCGCGACGTCCTCGGCGAGATCACGTCGGTGACCGGCTACAAGCCGGTCGCGTTCGTAGCGGTCGACGACACGTGGACCGCGCTCCGCTTCAAGAAGGTCTGACTGCGCATCCTCGCGGTCGGCGACGAGGTCGAAGAAGGCTTCTACGGCGACAAGCTGACGGCGATCCGGCCGGACATCGTCCTCGGCTGCGGCGACCTACCGTTCGACTACCTCGAGTACCTCGTCAGCCGCCTCGACGTTCCGCTTCTCTATGTGCCCGGCAACCACGACCCGAGTCTCAAGCCGCCCGACACCACTTGGACGCCGGCACGGTCGGCCGTCCCGGAGCCCGGACCAGAGGGATGCATCAACATCGACGGGCGCGTCGTCGAGGCGCGGGGATGGCGGATCGCCGGCCTCGGCGGCAGCCTCCGCTACAAGGAGGGGCCGAACCAGTACTCGCAGGGTCAGATGGGACGGCGTGCGCTGCGCCTCGATTTCGCGCTGCGTCTCAAACGCGCGCAGCGAGGGCGCAAGCTCGACATCCTCGTCACGCACGCGCCCCCATTCGGTACGGCCGAGGCGGTAGACGCCGCCCATGTGGGCTTTGTGGCGTTTCTCCGCCTGATCCGCAGCTTTCGACCGGCGCTCGCGGTGCATGGCCACATCCACCCGTATGGGCGCGTCATTCCTGAGCGAGTCATCGGGCTCACGCGCGTCATCAACGTCGTCCCCTGGCGAGTGATAGACGTTTGAGAGCTAGAGCGGCAGCCTGACTCCCACACCTTCGGCTCTCGCCCGGTCGTAGACGAGTCGCGCGGTTGCTGCATCCTCGATCGCGAGTCCGGTCGACTTGTAGAGCGTCAGCTCCTCCGCCGACTGCCGTCCAGGCTTCTTGCCCGCGATCACCTCACCGATCTCGGTCACGGATCCGGGATCGCGGCCCTGGAGCTCGTGCGCTCCGGCCGGCGGCGCGTGGGTCACCGCGCCGCGCCACTCGACGAACACCCGGCACGCATCCACGGTTTCGCGGTCGAGCTCTGGACCGAACGTCCCACCGACCGCGCTGACATGCGTACCCGGGGAGATCCATTCGCGACGGAGGATGGGCTCTCGGGCGTCTGTGCAGCAGGCCACGACGTCCGCGCCGCGAACCGCGTCCTCAAACGACGCCACCCCCAGAGCGAGCTGGTGCGTGGCCGCGAGCGCTTTGGCACGCTCGCCGTTGCGGGACGCGATGCGGATCTCCTTGAAGTCGCGCACGCGCGGAAACGTCTGGAGATGCGACCAGCCCTGCGCACCGGCGCCGATGATCGCGAGCACACGTGCGTCGTCTCGCGCCAGCATGCGCGCCGCCACCGCGGCGGCGCCGCCGGTGCGGATCGCCGTGATGTACGTGGCGTCCATGACCGCGAGGGGCATGCCATCCAACTCATCGAACAGGGCGATAAGACCAAGGTGGGACGGGATGCCGCGTGCATCGTTCTCCGGATACACCGAGACCAGCTTGGTCTCCAGCGCGACGCCCGGAACGTAGCCCGCCATCGCGCCGAGAAGGCTGTTGCTGCCGACACGCGCCGCGATTCGAGGCGGTACAGACGTGACGCCGGACGAGTAGAGGACGAACGCGCGGGCCAGCGCGTCGAGCATCGCGTCGACGTCGAGCAGCTTCTCGACATCGGCGCGGCTGAGATACAAGAGCTCGTTCATCGCCGCGATCATAGATATCTATGCGCGAGTACTTACGCAACGGGAAGCTGACGACGCTGATGCTCGGCCACTTCACGGTCGACAGCTACGTCGGCGTTCTCCCCGTGCTGTACCCGCTGCTCATCGGCCGCTTCAAGCTGAGCCTCGCCACCGTCGGGCTCGTCAGCCTTGCGTACAGCGGGATGGCCGCAATCTCGCAGCCGCTGTTCGGGATCCTGGCCGACCGCTACGGCACGCGGTTGACCGGACTTGCACTGGCCTGGACGGCGATGACTTTCTCGATCATCGGTTTCGTCACGAGCTTCCCGTTGCTGCTCGCTCTGGCACTGGCGTCGGGCCTTGGCTCGGGCGCGTTTCACCCACTCGGTGCGCTCGACGTGCGCGGTTTGCTGCCCGCGTGGCGACGCAGCTTCGGCATGTCGATCTATGTGACGGCGGGAACGGTCGGTGTCGCGTGCGGTCCACTGATCGGAATCCTCGTGCTCGGGGCCGCCGGCATGCACGGCACGGGCTTCCTCGTGATCCCTGGTCTGCTAACAGGCGGGTATCTGCTGTGGCGGATGCGCGAGCGGGCGACGACGGCGGTGGCGGCGGTGCGTTCGGCGTCCCACGTTGCACAGGCTGTGCCGGTCTTCGCTCTCGCCGCGGTGATCGGCGTGATGATGTCGCGCAGCTGGACGGTGAACGTCTTCCAGGCGTTCACGCCGACGTGGTACCGGGAGCTGGGTTACGGACCAGGCTTCTACGGCCCGCTCGCCACCACGCTCGTGCTCGCCAGCGCTGTGGGCACCGTCGGATGCGGATCGCTCGCGGACCGCTACGGCCGCCGCACCGTGATCCTCGGCACGCTCGTCCTGACGATCCCCGCGATCCTGCTTTTCACGCTCTATCCCGGTCCGTGGGCGTTCGGCAGCGCGATCCTCATCGGCTTTCTCGCGGCGTCGACGGCGCCGTTGATGCTGCTCATGGCGCAGCAGCTGATGGCCTCACGTGCCGGCCTTGCGTCGGGGCTTGTGATGGGACTCGGGTTCGTGACAGGCGCCATCGGGGTGCCGATCAACGGGGCGATTGCCGACGCGATCGGCCTGCAGAAGTCACTCATGTCGCACGTGATCCTCGTAATCCTGACCATCGGCATCGCATGGTTCTTGCCGCGCGAGGAGGACATGGAGCGATACGCGGCGCAGGAGCCGGTGCGCACCGCGCGCGAGAGCATCGTCCGCACTTGATGCGTCAGCGCGCCGGCGTCGAAGATTCTTGCGGGAGCGGCAGCAGGAAAAGCCCGACGGCGTATGCGGTGACCGCGATGGCGAAAAAGCTCGCCATGATCATCGAGCTGAAGTCCTGGTGGTAGTTGAGGTAGCTGCCGCCATTGAAGCCGGCCCCGAGCATTGCGACGGCGCCGACCACCGCCGTGACGATCGTCGCGCGGTGGCGCGAGCGAATCGCCTGGTACATCAAGCGGAAGCCGGATACGACGAGCAGCAAACCCCAGACCGCATGCAGGACAAGCCAGATCGACGGCCCACGGAAGATCGCCCACACGAAGCTCTGCGCAACACCGCTGAAGTACTCGGGCGGGTTGGCCCCGGGGTGGTCGAGCGGGACCTGCACGAAGAGATTGGTTGCCATGCCGAGCAGAAACTGGACGACCAGCCCGATGAGCATTCCCAGATACCCGCCGCGAATCTCCCTGGACATCCGCGGCCGTAGGATCGCATGAAACTGAGCGCGAATCTTTACGAGCTGGCGGGCGGCGAGCCAACCTTCCGCCTGATGGTCGAGCGCTTCTACGAAGGTGTCGCGAACGACCCCGTCCTGCGCCCCGTGTATCCGGAAGAGGACCTCGCCGACGCGACGGAGCGGCTCACGCTTTTCCTCATCCAGTACTGGGGCGGGCCCGCGACGTACAGCGAGCGACGAGGCCATCCACGCCTGCGCATGCGCCACCTGCCGTTCGCGATCGGGCGGCGGGAACGCGACGCATGGCTCGGCCACATGACGGCGGCCGTCGACTCCCTCGAACTGGCGCCGCAGGTCCGCAAGGCGCTGCTCGACTACTTCGAGACCGCCTCGACCGCGATGATCAACCGGCCGGCTGCTGCACCTCGATCGCGGGAGTAGGCCGGCTCGGCTTGACCAGGTCCTCGGTCACGACCGCCGGCGTGTCGGGAGTGGCGGCGATCGTCAAGGCGCCGTTGCCTCCGGTCTGAATCTTGCGCAGCGTCGCGCGCAACCGCGGTATCTGCTCACGCAGTGGCAGCTCCATCCAGTCGAAGGAGATGACGCGCTCGTTGACCTCCCAGAACAGGCCGTTCTGCACCGCCTCCATGCGCCCGAGTGCGGCGTCGACAAAGTCCGGAGGTGCGGCGGCGATGCCCTCGATGAGCACGTGCGCGATGTCCTTCTCATCGTTGGCCATCGCCCAGCACGTGAGCTTGGCGACGCCCTTGAAGAGGCCGTTGAGGCCGATCGGTCGAGCGTTCGGAAGCAGATCGTGCAGGTTGCGGACGAGAAGCTGCGCGAGCCGGAACGAAACCTGTGGATCACGCACCCGGGCTTCGATCGCGAGGTCGGCGACGTCCTCGGCCGCGGCCCCGAATGTCGCCGGCATGCCGGCCTCGTCGAAGTGGCGCCCATAGCGGAGGAGATGTGACGCCGCCTCCACCGCGAGGTCGCGCCGCCACTCCAGCGCGCCGATCGCGAATCTCCGGTACTCGTTCATGATCCCGGACGCGAAAGTCGGCGCCGAGCGGTTGATCGCGGTGCGCAGGTAGGTGTTGAAGAAGCGGACGCAGAGCTCGGCCACTTCGGGATCACCTATGTCAATGGCCGCCAGGCCGACGTTGCGCGTCGCCACTGCGATCGCGTGCACCGCCTCCTTGCGATGGATGGGCGCGAGCCCGACCATGTCGACAAAGCTCGTCATCACCGTGTACTCGAACCACGTCCGCGCGCGGTTGACCTCCTGGATGACCTGATCCGACGCCCCCGGCATGTCGTCGTGCCCGACGTTGAACCACTCGGCGTTCTGCTTCTTCTTCGCCGGCAGATATTCACCCGCGGTGAACTGACCGAGGACCTCGATGCTCTTGACACACACCGGCATATCGCCCAGCTGAAGCGAGCCGAAAGCGATGTCGGTCACCTGCGCGATGTTCTCCATGACCTTCGGCCGCCGTCGCAGGTTGCGCCTGGCCGCGCGCATGATCGTGCCCACCAGTGCGTCGGCACGCATCACCTCGAAGATGTACACGACGTAGGGAAAGAGGATCGCGAAGTTGATCAGCGCGAGCACCTCGGCGACCCCGACGCTCGCCATGGGCACGTAGTTCGCCTTGACCTCTGACCGGACGAGGAACGTGTACAGGATCGACGCCAGGGCGAAGCTCAGGACCAGAGCATTGAGCGGGTTGCGGGTGAAGATGCCGATGATCCGAGGCGAGTAGCGGGACGACGAAGTCTGGATGCCGAACATCACGCAGATCAGCACGATGCTCAGCGTCACGCCTTCGGCGCCACCCACAAGGCCGAGGGCGCCGGCTGCAGCGGATGCGTCGGGCGTGAAGAACGCGGGGATCGAGCCGTAATGAAGGGCGTCGAAGACGCCAAACAGGGTCACGAGCATGAGGGCGACCAGGACCAGGGCGAGCCCGGACAGGGCCGCGCCTGCCCACCCGATCGATGTGGGCTGCTGGGGATTACGTTGCTTGCTCACGGCACCGGCGATCCTAATGTTTGGTGCGGTGATTCGAGCCATCGTCTTCGACTTCGACGGCCTGATCCTCGACACGGAGGAGCCGATCTACCGGTCCTGGCTCGAGGTGTACGAGGCGCATGGAGAGGACCTGCCGTTCGACAGGTGGATCCAGACCGTCGGGTCGACCGACACGGTCTTTCACCCTCAGCACCACCTCGAAGAGCGGCTCGGGCGCGCGCTCACGGAGGAAGTGCTCACGCGCCGAAAAGACCGGCGCAACCAGCTGATCCTCGCCAACGCGGTGCTGCCGGGAGTGGTCGACCGCCTCGACGAGGCGCGCGCGTTGGGCCTCAAGCTCGGCGGCGCGTCGAGCTCGACGCGGGAGTGGGTGCAGGGCCATCTGGATCGTCTTGGCATCCTCGATCGCTTCGAGTGCGTGCGCTGCCGGGACGACGTGGCCCACGCCAAGCCCGAGCCCGACCTCTACCTGGCGGTGGCCGAATGCTTGCGCGTCCTGCCCGAAGAGGCGGTCGCGGTCGAGGATTCGCCCAACGGCGTGATGGCGGCCAAGCGCGCCGGGATGGCGTGCGTCGCGATTCCCAACTCGATCACCGCCAGCCTCGACCTCAGCCACGCCGACCTGCTGCTCAACTCTCTGTCCGAGGTGACGATGAATGAGCTGCTGGAGCGCCTGGACTCGACGGCTTAATCTGTTGGGCTGATGCGCATCGGTGTCCTGACCGGCGGTGGCGACGCGCCAGGCCTCAACGCCGCGATCCGCGCCGTGGCGCGCCGCGCCTTCCAGCTGGGTCACCAGGTCAGCGGCGTCAAGAACGGATGGGCGGGCTGCCTCGGCGAGGGCCTGATCGACGATCTCACCCCGCTCGACGTGCGCGGCATCCTGCCGCAGGGCGGGACGATCCTCGGCACCTCCCGCACCAACCCGCTGAAAGAGCAAAACGGCATCGAGCGCGTGATCAAGGCGCTGAACCTGAACGGCATCGACGCGCTCGTCCCCATCGGCGGTGATGACACCCTGAGCGTGGCGGCCAAGCTGCACGACGCAGGTTTTCGCACCGTCGGAGTGCCCAAGACGATCGACAACGACCTTTCCGTAACCGAGTTCTGCATCGGGTTCGACACAGCGGTCGGCGTCGTCTGTGAAGCGCTCGACCGCCTGCACACGACGGCCTCGGCGCACCATCGCGTGATGGTCGTCGAGGTGATGGGCCGCGACGCCGGCTGGGTCGGCATGCTCGGCGGCCTGGCCGGCGGCGCCGACATGATCATCATCCCCGAGTACGAGGTGTCGCTCACCGACGTGATCGCGCACCTCCACCGCCGCCGCGGGCAGGGCCGGCTCTTCAGCATCATCGTCGTGGCCGAGGGAGCGCGCGTCCCCGAGCTCGAACGCGATCAGGGGGGCGAGGCCGAGAAGGACGCGTTCGGCCATGTGCGCCTGGCCAAGCGCGGCATAGGCGATCTGCTGGCCAGCAGGGTCGAGGGCGAGACCGGGTTCGAGACGCGCGTGACCGTGCTCGGCCACCTGCAGCGTGGCGGTTCGCCTTCGCCGGTCGACCGCATCTGGGCCACGCGGCTTGGCACGGCCGCAGTCGAGCTGATCGTCGACGGCAAGAGCGGCGTCATCCCGATCCGGCGCAACGGCGACGTCGAGGTCGTCCCGCTGACCGAGGTGATCAAAGAGACGCGGCGCGTCCCCAAGGAGCTCTACGACCTCAGCAAGGTCTTCGAGTAAACCCCGCGTCCGCCACAAGCGGATGCTCGAGCTGGCCGGCACCGGCGACGACGGGTCGACCGGGCTTCTCGGCGGCGGCCGTGTCGCCAAGGACGACCCGCGCGTCGAGGCATATGGGACAGTCGACGAGGCGTCGAGCGCGCTCGGCCTTGCGCGATCGCTCTCCGCTCACGCGCGCGTCACTTCTATCTGTGAGGAGCTTCAGCGCGGGCTGTACGCGGTGGGTGCGGAGCTCGGCACCAGCCCGCGCGCGGCCAAGCCATTTGTCACCACCGGGGCGAAAGAGGTCGCGCGGCTGGAAGAGTTGATCCGCGAGCTTGAAGAGCTGGCGCCGATGCCGGAGGAGTTCATCCTTCCCGGCGCGACGCCGGCGTCCGCGGCGCTCGACCTCGCGCGGACGATCGTGCGCCGCGCAGAACGGCGATGTCTGACACTCGAGCACGCCGGCGGCCTGGGCAACGTCCAGGTTCGCCGCTGGCTCAACCGGCTCAGCCTCGTGCTGTTCGTGCTCGGCCGTTACGAAGAGTCACTGTCGGGGAGCAGCGCGCCACCCGCAAAGAGGTCCAGGCGCGGACGTTCTAGCTAAGCTTCGAATCAGGTGCCCCTGATCACGTACGTCCTCCTCGTCGCGGTCGTGCTGGTGTTCCTTTTCATCGCACTTTCGTACCAGCTGTACCGCCGGGCCTTCCTCCCGCCGCGTCCAATCTGGCTCGACGACTTCACCTTCACGCCGTTCGAGTTCCAGGCCGACTACGAAGAGGTCGACCTCGTCACCGCCGACGGCGTCAACTTCGGCGCGTGGCATTTTCGCCAGCCCGGTTCGCCGCAGACCGTGATCATCTCCGGCGGCCACAAAGGCCAGCGTCAGGGGGCGCTTGGCATCGCGGTGGCGCTCTGGCGCAAGGGCTTCAACGTCATCCTCTACTCCTACCGAGGAATGCCCGGCAGCGATCGTGCACCGATCACCTTTGGCGTGAAAGAGGTCCTAGAGCTGCAGGCGGTGATCGCGTTCGCGCGCAAGCGCATCCCCAAGGCGCGCATCGGTCTGCTCGGATACTCGATGGGCGCGGTGGTGTCGCTGCTCGGAGCCGCGGGTGAGCCTGGAGTGCAGGCGCTGGTGCTGGACAGCCCGTTCAGCGACCTGCGCCGTCTGCTGATCGAGAACGTGCGCTCTGCCAGCAAGCTGCCGGGGACGCCTTTCGTATGGCTTGCCGGCGTGATGTTCTGGCTGCGAACGCGGTGCACGCTGTCGGCCTGCCGGCCGATCGACGTGCTGAGCGCTCTCGAGCCGCGGCCGTTGTTCTTCATCCACGGCGGTGCCGACGCGATCACCAACGTCAACCATTCGCGCCGGCTCTACGACGCTTATCGCGGACCGCGCGAGATCTGGATCGTGCAGGGCGCGCCGCACACAGGTGCCTACTTCGCCGACCGCCCGCTTTACGTCGAGCGGGTCGCGGGATTCTTTGCGCGTCATCTCGGGCTCGATGTTTCGAGCCATCTGCGACTGGTCGAGGAAGAAGAAGTCTCTTAGTCCCGCGGCCTACCGCGCGTTAGTCCGGACTATCCACGCGTCGACACGGCCCAAAATGCGCGTTAGTCCGGACTAACGCGTATGCGCCTGTAACAAACCGCCTGTCTCGAGACAGGAATAGGTGAGACATGCAGCAGGTGGCCGAGATCAGGTCGTTGCCCGTCGGCGAGTCGACTTTCGCCGACCTGCTCGAACCGCTCATCGAGCCGGGATTCCGCCTCGCGCTCGCAATGCTCCACGACCCGACTGCCGCCGAGGACGCGGTTCAGGAAGCCTCGTTCACCGCGTGGCGGAAGCTCGGCCGCATGGCCGACCGCGGGCGCTTGCGACCGTGGTTTCTGGGCGTCGTCGCCAACAAGTGCCGCAACGCCCGCCGCAACAAGTGGACGTCACGGGTCGAGCTGACCGACGACATCAGCGTCATCTCTTCGGAGGAAGCGACATTGCGCGGCGCGGACCTGCGTCGGGCCATAGCGCATCTTGGACACGACGACCGGTTGGCGGTCGTCCTCTATTTCTACCTCGACCTGCCGGTCGACGAAGTGGCCACTGTCACCGGCAAGTCGGTCGGCGCGACGCGGACGCAATTGCACCGCGCGATCAAAAAGCTGCGGCCCGGCGTCGCGATCGAGGAGGCACTCAGTTGAACAGCCTGCGCAGCGATATTCACTCGGCGTTTGAAGTTATCGAACCCCCGCTTGGTGGCATGCCCGAGCGGGTGGTGCAGACCGTGCTGGCGGATAAGCGCCGGCGGAGGAAGGAACGAATGACCTATCGGCTTCGGATCTCTTTTGCGCTCGTCGCGGCGGTGCTGCTGCTCGCAGTCGCCGCGGCGGCGATCATGACGTGGAACTCGCTCCATAGCAGCAACATTTCGCCGGCCGGTGTCGGACTGACCCAGGTCCAACAGCTGGAGGCGCGTCCGCTGAATCTCCCAACAGTCGCGACGGCAAGCCAGTGCCCTGAGAGTCCGAGTTCGCCGAACCCTGGATTTCAATATGGCACCGGTCCCGTGTACGCCGACGGTGGACAGGAGACCGGCAGCAACTGGGGGCACTACTGGGATGTCATCTGGTATGCGGCACCAAACATCGGAGGGCCGATCCTTGTTCGCGGCCGCGACCTGATGAGCGATACCCGGCGTGTCATCTTCGTCGGGCCGTACTCGGCTGGACCGGTTGTTGGAGCGGATGCGGCTCCGAATACGGGCGCACAGCACACCGAGCTCGTGCTCGACGCCGGCAAACCTCCACATCGAGATGCGAACCATTACGGCTACTGGCAGATTCGACAGGGAATGTCCAGCGGCTGGGTCGGTTGCGTCGGCTTCCAGATCGACGGCCCGCACTTCACCGAGATCATCACGACGTTCGCCGCGCCGTGAAAGCCGCCGTCGCGCTCGTAGCGGCGCTGTGCTTGAGCGCGTGCGGGTCATTGGCCAATTCGACGTCCGGCGGCGGTGACTCACCGTCGCCGGATCCCAAGAGCGCCGCGTACGTCGCGCTGGTGAAGTCGGTCTACACGAGCTACAACACCGCGCGAGGCGATGCATACGACGAGTGCGTCGTTGCCGTCGATCCGCCGAGCTGCCATGACCGTGGCGCGGCGATGGTCGCTGTATGGGAACAGTTCCTGAAGGATCTCGACGCGACGCCGGCCCCGCCACAATTCACCCGCGACGACCGAATGATCCGGACGAACCTGCCTCTCGCCATCGGTGCGCTGAAGACGATGGTCGCGGCAGCGGAGCGAAACGACGGCGGCGAAGTGGTCCAGGCCGCCAACGCCTACATAAACGACATGCAGCCGAGTGTCATCGCTGCATTGGGCGACGTCTACGCACCGTGGCGAACTAACTGACTGACCTCAGTCAGCGGAGTTCAAGTCACAGGCCATTCGTATTCGATGTCCCAAATCGTCTCGTTGCTGACGTGTATGGGTAACGGCGCCGAGCTCAATTCTTCTGGAGGTCATTCGAGTGCAAGCAGGTGCATCGTTCGAGAACCGGAGCTCGGTTCGTGTCCTCGTGGTCATGGCGGTCGCGATCCTCGCGGCACTGCTCGTCGGTGGCACCGGCGGCTACGTCGTCCGCGCCTTGACCTACTCGGTCGCCACGACGGTCACCGAAACACAGCGCCCATTCGTCGTCGAATCAGCCCCGTACAGCTCGCCTGCTCCAAAGCCGCCGGCCGAGCCTACGCGTGATCCGAAAGGCTTTGAAGTCCCGATCTAGGCGAGCAGAGTTATTTGGAACGAGTGGCGAGCCAGGCGGCACCGGCAGTTCGTCAGATGAACGAGCAGGTCTTCACCGACCTGCTCGCGCCTCTCGTTCAGCCCGGCTACCGGCTTGCGTGCGCGATGCTGCACGACTCGCAGCTCGCGGAAGACGTGGTCCAGGAGGCTTCGCTGATCGCATGGCGGAAGATCAAGCGGCTCGAGGACCGCGGTCGCGCACGGCCGTGGTTCTTGGGCATCGTCGCCAACGAGTGCCGCAACGCCAGGCGGCACCGTTGGTGGAGAGGTGTGACACTCGGCGTTCCGGCTTCTCTGTCCATTGCCTCAGCCGAGGACAGCTGGGTCAACAACGCGGACGTTCGCGACGCACTGAGGCGGCTGTCACATGAGGACCGCCTGGTCGTGAGCCTGTACTTCTACCTCGACATGCCGCTCGACGAAGTTGCCGGCGTCCTCGGAACGAGAGTCGAGGCCGCGCGCAAGCGCCTGTACCGCGCCATTCACCGACTGCGACCCGATCTCGCCGTCGAGGAGGCCCTTCGATGAGTCTTCGCAGCCAGATCCACAACGCCATCGACGACGTCGCACCGCCCACACCGACGCTCGAGCGCCGAATCAGGGCCTTCGTGCTGACCGACGGGCAGGTGCGCACCCATGAGCATCCGCGACGTCAGCCGCGCTGGGTGGCTCCGTTCGGCCTGATCGCCGCGGCTCTCGTGCTGGCGCTCGTCGCCGGACTCTTCATCGGCGGGCGGTTTTGGCGCACCCAGAACGCACCTCCGGGGACCGTCGGCGCGAGCGAGCTCAAAGCCCTGGAGAACCGGCCGCTCAACTATCCAGCCGTTGCGGCGGGCGCGGAATGCCCGGTGACGTCACCAACGCTGAATGAACAGCTCGGAGTGGTGGTGGGAGAGGGTCCTGTCTACCTGGTGAACGGTGATGTTTACGAGAAAGGTGACTGGGGCTACTGGGTTTT
>DASTIX010000042.1:0-20054 GCA_035717165.1 Candidatus Dormiibacterota bacterium | reverse complement strand
ACTCCGGCGGCAGCGAGTCCCAGAAGCTCTGCATCTGCCCCTGCAGGCTCGTGGTGTCGGCGCTTGGGTTGGAAAGAAACTTGAGCAGGAAACCCTGCATGCCGTCGGGCCCGGAATAGTCCGGGCGGGAGTCGCGGTCGAAGTACTGCGTGATGCGTTTGGCGTTGCTCACGATTTCCACGGCCTTCTTGGTGAGCGCGGGGAACTGGCTGGTGTCCGTGTCCTTTGCCGTGGGGATCGAGCCGGGCGAGCTCTTCCAGTAGATGAGCTGCGTCGAGCCCTTCGCCATGAACTCCAGGAACGCCTTCGCCTGTCCGCTGTTGGCACCGAGCGTCGGCGACTTCTTGCTCATCATGAAGACGTCGATCGGCGCGTCGAGCGCTTTCTCGGCGTCGTATTGAGTGCCCAGGTCGGGGAATGGGAAGAAGTCGAGCTGCTCCAGGTCGGCGGGTGTGCCGGCTGCGGTGAACTGGTCGGAGATGAACAGGCCGAACATCATCATCCCGGCCTGCTTCTTCAACAGCTGTGTCGCACCCTGCTCCCACGTGAGCCCGGCGAACGCGGGCGAGTAGTGCTGGGTGATCTCGCTCCACTTCTTGTAGACGTTCGTGACTCGCGTGTCCGTCCACTTCTGCTTGCCGGTCAGCAGCTCGGTGTGGAAGTCGTAGCCGTTGAGGCGCAGGTTGATGATGTCGAAGGTACCCTGGGCCGGCCAGCCGTCCTTGTCGGCGAACGCGAGAGGGATGAGCCCGTCCTTCTTCATCTGGACGCACAGAGCTTTGAAATCGTCCCAGTTGGTCGGAATCTTGTAGTTGCCGGCCTGGAAGACGTCCTTGCGATAGAAGACCGCCCACGGGTAGTAGTCGGTCGGGACGGCGTAGACGTGGCCATCGTCGCCCTTGACCGCGGCGCCGAATCCTTCCGTGAAGTTGCCTTTGACCGCGTCCCAGACGTCGTCGATCGGGCTCGCGAGTCCTTTGGATGCGAAGAACCGCATGCGGTGTCCGGAGAACCAGGTGAACACGTCCTCGGGGGTGCCTTGCAGATAGGACGTGATCTGGTTCTGGAACGTCCCGTGATCGACCGTGTTGACGCTCACCTGGGTGCCGCCGTTCGCGGACTGAAACGCGGCGACGATGTCAGCGAGGCCCTTCTTGACCCCGGGGTCAGAGGCGTTGCTGCCGATCGACAGCTTTCCGCCGGTGGCCGTGACGCTCGTGTTGGTCGAGTTGCTCGTGCCACCGCCGCAGGCCGCGATGAACGCGGCAAGGCTGCCGTAGGCGCCGATCTTCAAAACGTCTCGTCGCGACAGCTCCAGGTTCAGCGGCAGCTCGATCCCGGTGCTCGGCACGGCAAGCTTTCTGGAGAGGGCATCGCGCACTCTCCGGGCCTCTCTCGAATCTCCCATCGACATCCTCCTTCACATCCCGGTCGGGCGGGCTCTCGGTCCGGGACAAGCCGTAGACGCGCGCCGCAAGGTTAACTCTTCGGTCAAATTTGTCAACATCGACGTTCCTGATCTGCTCGCTATTGATCGAAATTGATCGATGGCGTAGGATCGCGAGCATGCTCGCGGTTGAACGGCGACGCCTGATCGCGGACAACCTGCGCTCCCGCGGCGTCGTCTCGGTGGCTGAGCTGGCCGAATCGCTCGGCGCCACCGAGATCACGGTTCGTCGCGACCTTCGGGCCATGGCGAAGGAAGGGCAGCTGGTCAGAGCTCGCGGCGGCGCCGTGCTGCCGGCGACGATCGGGCATGAGCCGAGCTACTCGGAGAAGGCCCGTCAGGCGGGCGCGGAGAAGGCTTCGATCGCGCAGCTGGCCGCCCAGATGGTCGTTCCGGGCGACTCGATCATCGTCGGACCCGGAACCACGACCCAGGCGCTGGCGCGCCTTCTCGGCGACATCCCCGAGCTGACCGTCGTCACCAACTCGCTCCTGGTCACGCAGGCGCTGATGTCATCGACACGCGTCGAGGTCGTGATGACCGGCGGCACGCTGCGGCGCTCCATCCACGCGCTCGTCGGCCCGGCCGCCGAAGAGTCGGTGCGTGCGCTCCGCGCTTCGAAGGCGTTCATCTCCGGCAACGGGATCAGCCCCGACCGCGGTCTGTCGACGCCAAGTCCGTTGGTCGCGGCCACCGACCGGGCCTTCGCGGCGGCGGCGCAGCAGGTCATCGTCCTGGCCGACTACACCAAGGTCGGCGTCGACACGATGTGCCAGACGGTTCCGACGGCGCGCATCCACACGCTCATCACCGACGGCCGCGCGGACCCATCCATGATCGCGGCGATCCGCCACTCCGGCGTGGACGTGAGGATCGCCTAGGCGGTCGCCCGAGCGCCTTCGAAGGCGGCGAGGCTCTCACGCTCCGCCGTCCACATCTCCTCGAAGAGGTTGTCGATCTCTTCCAGCGAGCACGCCGCCGCCGTCAGCGGATCGAGCATCAACGCGTACTTGGCCTTCTGCTTGCTGCGTTCCAGAAGCGCTTCCACGACAAGCTCATGCACGGCCATGTGTGATCGATTGAGGGCGGCGAGCTGTTCCGGCAGCGGACCGAAATGCTGCGCGGTGATCCCGTTGCGATCGACGCGGCACTCGACCTCCACGCAGCCTTCGCCGAGGTTGTCTATCGACCCGCGGTTGAGGACGTTGCCGTAGATGGTGGCCGGCTTGCCGCTTTCGATCGCCTCGATGATGTCGGCGCCGTACTCGAAGCTACGTTCCAGCGGCACCTTCCTATTTCCGCCCAGCATGGCTTCGATCGACTCGTCGTTCTCTTGCCGCCATCGCGGCCAGTTGTTGGCGTAGAAGCCACTCTCGCCCAGATAGCCAGGTCGGGCGTACTTCTTGACCAGGTCAGGGCGCTTGCGGAAGTACGGAACGTATTCCGAAAAATGGCCGCTCGACTCGGTCACGAATGCGCCGAGATGGAGCATCACCTCGAACCGCACCGGGTCCTTCTCGTAGACGTCGGGATCGCGCGCCTTGTCGCGGAGCAGCGGGTAGAGGTCCTTGCCGTCGCGCTCGAGGCGCGTGAACCACGCGTTGTGATTGATGCCGGCGCAGTCCCAATCCATCTCTTCGTACGGGATGCCGAGGTAGCCGGCCACCTGGCGTGACGTTCCCTGCACGCTGTGGCACAGCCCGACCACGGGCAGGTCCACAGTCCGCAGCGCCGCAAGGGTGAGGATCGACATCGGGTTCGTGTAATTGAGGATCACCGCGTCGGGCGCGAGGCGCTGCACGTCGTTCACGATGTCGAGCCACGCCGGGCCCGTGCGGAGTGCTTTGAAGATCCCTCCTGGACCGATCGTGTCGCCGATGCACTGGTCGACGCCGTAGCGCAGCGGGATGTCGTAGTCGAACCGAACGTTCTTCAGACCGGCGACTTCGATCGAGTTGACGACGTAGCTCGTGCCCGCGAGCACGTCTCGCCGCTCGGTGGACGCCTCGACCTTCCAGTGTTTACCGCGAAGCTCGACGAGGCGCTCGGCGATGCGGCGCGCCAGGTCGAGCCGGGTCGGGTCGATGTCGACGAGCGCAAAGGTCCCCGAGTCCAGTCCGTCGATCGCCAGGATGTCGGTCATCAGCTGGCGCGCAAAAACGGCGCTGCCCGCCCCGATGAACGTGACCTTTGGCACCCGGAGATACTAGAACTGAAAGGCTGCAGAGTTACTCGAGGGGGTATTGCGTCCGATGAGCCTCGACTTCCTGCTCGTCTCTCTGGTGGTCGTCATCTCGCCAGGCATCGGGGTGCTGTACACGGTGTCCACAGCGCTTGGACGCGGCTCGCGCGCCGGCCTCGTCGCGGCGTTCGGATGCACGCTTGGAATCCTGCCGCACATGCTCGCTGCGAGCCTCGGCCTCGCCGCGCTGCTCAACACCAGCGCCGTCATCTTCCAGACCGTCAAGTACCTCGGGGTTGTCTACCTTCTATATCTCGCCTGGACGACCGTTCGCGACCACGGCGGACTCGACCTGCCTGAAGAGCAGAGCGGGCTCTCCGCTCAGCGGGTCATCGTGACGGCGATCGTGATCAATCTCCTGAACCCCAAGCTGACGATCTTCTTCTTCGCATTCCTGCCTCAGTTTCTGAGCATCCACGAGGCTCATCCGGTTCCGAAGATGCTCGAGCTGAGCGGCGTGTTCATGGCGCTGACTTTCGTCGTTTTTGCCGCTTACGGTTTGCTTGCGGCCGTGTTGCGCGAGAAAGTGCTTGCGCGGCCGCGGATCATCGTCTGGATGAGGCGCAGCATCGCCGGCGCCTTCGTGGTGCTGGCCGCGAAATTGGCAGTCGCTGAACGCTGAGGAGGTAGTGGAATGGTCGAGAAGGTGAACGTCGCGGACAAGCTCGCGCGCTTCGACGATTTGTGGTCGCCGAAGATCATCGGTGAGCTGAACGACTTCTACGTGAAGGCGGTCAAGGTCAAAGGCGAGTTCGTGTGGCACGACCACGACACCGAGGACGAGCTGTTCTACGTGGTCAAGGGCCGGCTCGTGATCAAGCTGCGCGACGGTGAGGTCGTGCTCGAGCAAGGCGAGTTCGCGGTGATCCCGCATGGCGTCGAGCACCTTCCGGTCGCGGACGAAGAGGCGCACATCCTGCTTCTCGAACCGAAGACGACCGTGAACACCGGCGGCGCCGAGAGCGATCGAACGGTCCGGGACCTGGAGCGGGTCTAGCTAGAGGTCTGAGCGATCCAGGCGACGAGGTTCGCCACGTCGGGCGTCCCGAGCCCGGTTACCGCATCCCAACCTGGAGCAGCATTCGCGCCGGCAAACGCCGTCGAGCTGTTCGTGCCGTTGGTGATGTCGTGGAACCTGTCGGATGCCCCATTGCTCTTGGCCGCGTGATACAGGTTCACGTTGAGCAGGCCGAGTCGATGACCGGCCGCTTGATCGGAAAGCGCCGTGATCCCCGCCCACTCGGCGGTCGCGAGGCTCGTCCCAACCGCCTTGAACTTGCTTCCCAGTACGACTGAGGGGCCGAAACCGAAAACGTCGGCGCTCAAGGACACGTCAGGCAGTCCACGAGCCGAGTTGTCCTTCTGGAACGGAGCCTGGTAGCCCGGGCGCCGGTAGACGGAGCTGAACCCGCCTCCACCGTGGCCCCATGCAACTTCGGATCCATACGCACCGCTGACCGGATCCGCCGTCAACGAAGTGCCACCGACGGCCGTCACGAGGGGGTCGGATGCAGGCGTGGCGACGCCTGCGACCAACGTTCCGTTGCACGCGCGCTCGGCGGCTCCGTTATCTCCAGCTGCGGCCACGAGAGTCGTTCCGTTGGCGACCGCTTGCTGGAACGTAGAGTGCTGATCGGCGAGGAATGCGGCGGTCGGACAGCTCTCGGCTTCGCTGAAGCTCATCGAGATGACGTCGCCGAGGTTGTTGTCGACCGCGTACTTGGTGGCGCTGAGGATGTCTGCGTCGTCACCCGTCTTCGCCTCGACCAGGATCAGGTTGGCACCAGGCGCAATGGCGTGTGCCCACTCGACGTCCACGGCTTCCTCGATAAACCAGGGGACCTGGCTCTTCGCAGGTGTCGTGGCGCCGTCCGGCGTCAAGATCTGAAGGTTGGCCGCGGGCAGGCCCCAGATCGCGTCGAACGTGGCGAGGTCTCGTTGAATGGTCGGGCTCTGAAAACCGTCGATGATCACGATGGTGGTGCCGGTCCCGTCAACGCTCGATGGCACGTCATACGCCGTACGAATCTGCGACGGCCCGTAGCAGGGCATTGGGGCGCCCGGAAGCTGGCAGCTTTGAAGCATCGTGTCCGGGAGCGTGTCTCCTTCGTAATTCGGGAAGATGGCGGGTATCATCGCGTGCGCCGAGGCGGGCGCGGAGCCGACGAGCAAAAGGGCACCAGAGCCCAGCGCACCGATCAAAAGGCGCGCAGTGACACCCGGTTTCGACAACCGCCAGAAACCCACGCTTCCCACTCCCTTGAGCTCGGCACACCCTCCGAGCCGGTCGTATTTAGGACTGAAATGGTAGGACCGCCCAGTCCAAATTCACGAAATTAGGTAAAGATTTTTAGCGCTTTCCGCCGCGCCGGTCCCGCTCGGTCCGGGTCGCCACCAAAAGCAGCCCCGCCAGCACCCCTCCCTCGAACAACCCGTAGAAGACCGACCGGCCCAGCGGCTGGTAAAAAGGCCCAATGTTGAGGAGGAAAGTGAGCACGGCGAGGGCTGGAAACGAGATCGCCAGCTGCTTCCAGACGTCCAGCGACTCCCACCAGAGCACGATCCGGGGGGGCGGCGCCGGCTGGGGCTTCATCCGCCCATTGTTGCTGGGCCTGCTCCTGGTCACAGTGGCGGCTTGCGATCCGATCACCGGGACCGGTTCGGGCACGCCGCCAAACCCCAGCAACTACCTGAAAGTCGATCCCCAGACGAAGACCGCCGTCCTCACCCTGATCGCCGGCTACCCCGCCAGCGACTACCAGTTCAACTACAACGGCTATACCGACGGCCAGCTCGTGCTCGAAGTCCCGGTCGGCTGGCAGCTGACCGTCCAGTGTGCCAACCACTCGACGATCAACAACTCCTGCGCCGTGGTGGCCGACGCCCAGGCCACAGCCCCCGTCGATCCATCGTGGACGACGCCAGATCCGCAGCAAGGGCTCAAGCCTGGCGAGTCGGCGAGCTTCGTCTTCGCGCCGCAGGCAGCAGCCGAATACCGGATCGCCTCCCTGGTCGCGGGGAGTGAGGCGAGCGGTATGTGGCTCGACCTCAAGGTCACTACGACGGGCAAGCCGAGCGTCAACGCCAACGGCTGATAGAGCCATGATCACGATCGACGACGTCCGCGCGGTCGCGGAAAAGCTGCCACGCAGCTACGAGGCGCTGGTCGGCGGGCGTGTCAAGTTTCGTGTCGGACGCATCGTCTATCTCTCTTTCTCCCGCGACGGGACGGTGATGGGATTTGCGTTTCCGAAGGAAGAGCGCGACTGGCTGATCGGAGGCTCACCCGACAAGTTCATGCAGCCGAGCCGCGGCGACCTCCGTTACAACTGGGTCCTCGCGCGACTGGCAGCGCTCGACAAAGCCGAGATGGAGGATCTGGTGACCGACGCGTGGCGTATGGTCGTGCCCAAGCGTCTTGCCGACTCCTTCGTCCTCCGAACCTGACCCTCACCAGGAAAAGCGCGCGCTCAACTGGTCGTACGTGCTGATCGGCGTCGCCGACGGCTCGCTCCTGCCATTCGTCCCACTGTTCCTGCTGCAGCGGGGGATGAGCGCTCCGGTGATCGGCGCCGTCCTCGCCGCGGCAGCGCTGGCTTCGCTCGCGGCCGGTCTGAACTGGGCGTATCTCGCGGACCGGCACCTGCGGCCCGAGCGCATCGTCGTCTTCGCGAGCATCGCGGCCGCGTTGTCGGCGCTGCTCCTCACCCTGACGCGCGGCGCGGTCGTGCTGACCGCGGTCATCGTCGTCCTCTGGCTCGCGCGTGCGCCGTTCATGCTCCTCGACCCGATCACGCTCCGGCGGCTGCGCAAAGGCCGGCGCACGGACTACGCGCGCATCCGCCTGCGCATGAGCGCGGGATGGGCGGCGTCGGTGACCGCGACCGGCGGCGTGTACCAGGTCGCGAGCCTTCGGCTCATGCCGTTCGTTTACGCGCCGCTGACCGCGCTGTTCGGCCTGTGGGTATGGCGTTCCCTTGCTCCTGCGCCGGCCTCCGAGACGCCGCTCCCTCAGTCGACCGCTGCTGCTCCGCGGATGACGACCCGGCTGCCGCTGACATTGCTCGCCTTCCTGGTCAGCTCCTTCCTGCTCGGCGCGTCGCTTGCCGCGACCAACAACTTCCTCACGCTGCAGATCACCGTTCTGGGTGGCGGAGCCTTGCTGGTCGGAGCCGCAGCGGCCTTCCAGGCTCTGACCGAGATCCCGACAATGGGCTACACCCACGTCCTGACCCGCTACCTCAGCCATCGCGCTCTGTTCGCGGTCGGGTGCGGCATCTACGTGGTGATCTTCATCGCCTGGGCATTCGTGTCGGACGCGTTCACCGCCGCCGCGCTCAAGCTCGCGGTCGGCGTCGCTTTCGCGCTGACGTATGTCGCCCAGGTGGTGCTGGCCGATGAGCTATCGCCCGCGCGGCTGCGCGCCACCGGCCAGGCGCTGGTCAAATCGATCACGTTTGGGCTCGCGCCGGTCGCGGGCTCGTTCGGCGGTGGTGTGATCTACGGCACGCTGGGCCCGCGCGCCATGTTCCTTCTCGCGACGGTCGTCGTCGCCGCGGCGGGCGCGATCGCCGTGGTCGCGGTGCGAGCGCCGGCCAAGCAGCCCGCCGAGCAGATGGCGCCGGCGCCCGAGCCCGCCGCTGTTACTCCGTAGGAGGGCCAGTCAGCGCTGGGTCGGGATCCAGAACTCGATCCGCGTCCCTGAGCCCGGCTTGCTCTCGATCTTGTAGCGCCCGCCTGCCATCAGCGCCCGCTCGCGCAGCGCGAGGAGCCCGAGGTGGCCCGGCAGGTTGCTGCGCTCGGCGACATTGAAGCCCTGGCCATTGTCCTGGATGACGCCGAGCACGCCGCCGTCCGACTTGCGAAGCGACACCTTCACATGCGTCGCCCTGGCATGCCGCTCGACGTTGCCGACCGCCTCGGCTATCTCGCGAAAGATCATCGAGCGGTCGTCCGTCGTGAGGTTGTCGGGCAGGTCGATCTCCAGCTCGTGGCGAATGCCGACACCGGCGAGCATCGCCAGCCGGTCGCGGATCGACTGCGCGAGTCCGTCCGGGTTTTCCAGCGCGGGCGGGCGCACATCGAAAACCAACCTCCGCAGCGCACGCTCGGTCTCCTCGAGGAGCTCCCGCACCGCAGAGAGGGTTTGACCGTCGGCGCGCGCGTCCGAAGCGAGCCGCGCAACCTGAAGCTCGGCGGCGGTCAGCTTCTGCAGTGCGTCGTCGTGCAGCTCGGCGACGATGCGCTTCCGCTCCCGTTCGACGACCGCCGTCATGTTCTTGAGCAGCAGCTGTCGCGCGGCGTCGACTTTGGTCAGCCGGTCGACGGTCTTGTCCAGGTCCTCCTGCGTCATCCAGACCTGGGTCACCAGCCCCGCTGCCAGACCGGCCTGCTGCAGGGTCCAGGTGTCCTCCCACGAGAAGCCGCTCGGTCGGGTCGATTGGTAAGCGGCCACCAACCCGAGGCGCTGATCGCCCGCTCGCCACGGAACGCTGAGCGCGGTGTCGACGCCGAGCGTGTCGAGGACGAAGGCGTAGTCGGGCGGGCTGTCGGCACGGTTCGCGCGAAAGATGAGGTCGTGGTGCACGACCCGGCTCGCGAGCTCGTCACCATCGGGTTCGCAGCGCGTGGGCGTAAGGCGAGCAAGCACGGCGCGAGGAACGCCGTGGCCTGCGACGGGAGCGAGCGTCCGATCGTCGCGAAGGCGCCAGAACAGCACCTGCTGCGCGCTGACGAGACCGGCGACCGTCCCGCCCAGCCGGCGGCAGAAGTCCTCGAGGCTGCGACCCGCCCTCGCATGGGACGAGACGGCATCGAGGACCTGCAAAGCCATCTCATGCGCTCTTTCGCCGCGCTCGGCGCTGTGCAGCTGCAACTCCCCCCTTGGCTCGGACTTACAAGACTTTACGACCCGGTGCCGGACCATCCGTAATCATCCCCGGAACCGACCATTATGATCACGCGAAGGGGTGGCGACCGGAATCTGGTTTCCTGACATGGCGTGGCAACCTGCCATCGGACCGTGGCTGTTCTCGGTCGGCGGTCGGCGCTTGGCGGTCAATGACAGGCGCCAGATCCACGTCCTGATGATCGAGGACGACCCCACGATCGCGGAGATGTACCGCCTGCAGCTCGAGCACGACGGCTATGTGGTCAGCATCGCGACGACCGGTGAGATCGCCGAGTCGTCGATCGCAGCCGACGATCCCGACGTCGTGCTGCTCGACCTGCTTCTTCCCGACCGAAGTGGTTTCGAGGTCCTCGCGTCTCTCAACGAAGTACTTCCCCGCCACGCACCCGTCGTCATCCTTTCCAACTACGGCGAGCCCTCGATGATGGACCGCGGGCGCTCGCTCGGGGCGGTCGAGTACCTGGTCAAATCGCGCGTCACGCCGGCCGACATCTCACGCCAGATCCCGACCTGGATCGAGCAGAACCGCGGAGGCGGGCCGGCCGAGTCTTGACCGTCGTAGCCCTGGTCCAGGACCTGACATCGGCGGCCTTCGTGGCGCTGGGCCTGGCCATCGCGTATCGCTGGCTTCGCGACCGCGGGCGCGCGCAGGGCAGGCTTGCCGTCGCGCTCCTGCTACTCGGTGCCGTCGCCGCTCTCGGGCGCCTGCCGCAATCGGCGGTGGCCGGCACGGTCGCAGTCGTCGCTCTGATGGTGTCGGCCTACTTCGTGCTGCTGTTTCGCGACGAGTTCTTGCCTCTGTCGCAGCGCGCCCACTGGGCGGGCGGCATCGTCCTGGTCGTCGGCATCGTCGACGGACTTCTGCTGGCGACGGTCCTGCAGAACGCGTCACCGACAGTTGTGAGCGCGGCTGCATTCATCTACGTGTGCGCGTGGGCGGGCCTGATCGGCGAGCCGATCGTCCGGTTCTGGCTCGCCAGCAATTCCCTCCCCGCAGTGCAGAAGACCCGGATGCGGTTCCTGAGCTTTGGCTTCGGCACACTGATCGCAATCCTCTTCGTCGACGTGATCGGAGGGTCGGCGCTGCGCAGTCCAACGGCCGTCGTGATCACCCAGCTGATCGCGCTCGCGACCGTGCCGCTGATCTATGTCAGCTTTGCGCCTCCTTCGCTGGTGCGGCGCATCTGGCGCATGGGTGAAGAGGATGCCGTGCGCGCGGCGATGCAGGACCTTTTGATCTTCAGCGCGACGCGCAAGGACCTGGCGGAGCGCGCGGTCTTCTGGGCGGCGCGACTGTTGGGCGGAACGAGTGGCTACATCCTGGATCCGCAGGGCAACCTGATCGCCGGCCAGAAGACGACGTCGATGGGCTCCGTCATCTCCGCACCGCTGCACATGCCGGAAGGCGAAGGTACGCTCGCGGTCATCGCAGGCCCGTTCACGCCTCTGTTCGGCACCGACGAAATCGCGCAGCTCAGGGCGTACGCAAACTCGGTGTCTGCCGGCCTTCAGCGCGTCACCGTGACCGAGCGGATGGCCGCAATCGAGAAGAGCAAGACGCAGTTCCTCAACCTCGCGTCGCACGAGATGCGCGGCCCCGTGACGGTCATCCGTGGCTATGTGTCGATGCTGGAGGGCGGAATGCTCGGCCAGCTCAACGATCGGGGCCACAAAGCGGCAGAGGTCATGGCCGCGAAGGTCTCGGAGATGAACGAGCTGATCGAGGAGATGATCGAGGCCGCGCGCATCGAGGATGGCGGCGTGACCCTGAAGCTGGTCGAGTCGGACCTGCGCGACGTCGCTCGCAGCGCGGCCGACTCAGTCGCTCCGCTGGTCGACAGCAATCACACCCTGGAGCTCGATCTGCCCGACCGTCGAGTGCGCGTTCGCGTCGATCCCGATCGCACGAAGACGATCGTCGCCAACCTGCTCAGCAACGCGATCAAGTACTCGCCTAAAGGTGGGACAGTGACAATGCAGGTGCGGGCGCGGGCCGGTCTTGCCCGCGTTGCGGTGGCGGATGAGGGCCTCGGCATCGCGCAGGAGGACATGCCGACGCTGTTCACTCGCTTCGGGCGCGTGGTCACCCCGCAGACCGAGCACCTCAAGGGAACCGGGCTCGGCCTTTACCTGGCCCGCCAGCTTGCTCGGCTGCAGGGGGGCGACATCACCGTGACCTCGGCCGAAGGCAAGGGAAGCACGTTCACGCTGCACATGCCGGTCGTTTCTCACGAAGCGTCGACCGACGCCGCGCCGAAAACGGCGGTCGAGCCGATGAGTTTTACTGTTCGAGACAGTCTGAACTCCTGACCTGACCCGCAAGCTCTGAACAGGGGAATACCAAATGAGCAAAGTTCGCGTTCTCGTCGGCACGCGCAAGGGAGCTTTCATCCTGAGCTCTGACGCAAGCCGCAAGAAGTGGACCGTCGACGGTCCTCACTTCGCCGGCTGGGAGATCTACCACCTCAAGGCATCGCCGGTGAACCCGGACCGGATCTATGCATCGCAGACGAGCGGCTGGTTCGGTCAGGTCATGCAGCGATCGAACGACGGCGGCAAGACGTGGGAGACCGCCGGCAATCAGTTCAACTACGCGACGGAAACAGGCCCGCACAAGTGGTACGACGGATCGGACCACCCGTACGAGTTCAAGCGCGTGTGGCACCTCGAGCCGTCGCGCACCGACGCGGACACCGTGTACGCCGGGGTCGAGGATGCCGCCCTTTTCAAGTCGGAGGACGGCGGCACCAGCTGGGCCGAGCTGCCTGGGCTGCGCACACACAGGACCGCCTCGACGTGGGCGCCGGGAGCCGGCGGCCTCTGCCTGCACTCCATCGTGCTCGACCCGAAGGACGAGAACCGGATGTTCATCGCGATCTCGGCCGCGGGCGTCTTCAAGACCGAGGACGGCGGTAAGACCTGGAAGATGGCGAACAAAGGCCTCAAGTCGAACTACATTCCCGACCCCGACGCCGAGGTGGGCCACTGCGTGCACCACATCGCGATGCACCCTTCACGGCCCGACACGCTGTTCATGCAGAAGCACTGGGACGTGATGCGAACGGACGACGGCGCTGAGAGTTGGCGCGAGGTCAGCGGCAACCTGCCCACCGATTTCGGCTTTGTGATCGACGTCAACGCGAACGAACCGGACACCATCTACGTGGTGCCCATCACCAGCGACTCGCAGCACTACGTGATGGACGGCAAGCTACGCGTGTACCGGAGCAAGACCGGCGGCGACGACTGGGAGGCGTTGACCAAAGGCCTGCCGCAGCAGAACTGCTACGTCAACGTGCTGCGCGACTCGATGGCCGTCGACGACCTCGACCCGTCGGGGGTGTACTTCGGCACGAGCGGCGGTCAGGTGTACGCATCGCCGGACGGCGGCGACACCTGGCAAACGATCGTTCACGACCTTCCCGGGGTGCTTTCGGTCGAAGTCCAGACGCTGAAATGATCCAGGTCGTCCTGCCGAAAAACCTCCAGACCCTCGCCGGGGTCGGCAAGGTGGTCGAGGTCGACGTCAGCGGCACGGCCACGCAGAGTTCGGTTCTTGACGCGCTCGAGGCCTCGCATCCGGCGCTGCTCGGGACGATCCGCGACGCTCAGACGAAAAAGCGCCGGCCGATGATCAGGTTCTTCGCATGCGAGGAGGACCTGTCCGACGAATCGCCGGACGCCCCGCTTCCACAAGAGGTCGTCTCGGGCAAGGAACCCTTCCTCGTCATCGGCGCCATCGCGGGGGGATAATCCCCGACAGTGAGCGAGGAGAGCCGTCGCGACCGTAGATGGCGCTCCGGGTGCAGCGGCTGTGGCGGCGGCTGCGCCAGCGTCGTCGTGGTGTTGACGGTGGGGCTGATCCTCACCCTGTTCAACACCGCGATCGGCATCGGCGTCTCGATCCGTGTTCCGTTCACCTCGAGCACGAACGTCACCCTCGCCGGTTCGGTCGGCAAGAAGGAGAAGGCGCCCGACGCCCTGCCTACGTACGTACACGGCAAGCTGGCCACCAACGAGAACTTCATCAACGGCACGCAGACGCTGACCATTTGGGTGGCGGAGGGCACGGTGATATTCGTCGTCGGCCACCAGGACGATGCGCCTGTGTTCGACCTCCACCTGGAGGCGCGCTAGCTCTAGGTGTAACCAGGGCGCTCCGTCGTCGGCCAGAACTGGTCGGTGTGGATGATGTAGCGCTGCGTCGCGAACGCACCTGCCCACAGCGGCCAGCACGTGGTCAGCGTGAGGTGGTATCCGTTCGAGTCGGTGACAAGGGCAGTCCGGTTGTCGGGGTTGACTATCTCGGTGTCGACCACGCGATACCGGTAGGTCCCGTACCGCGTCTCGAGGTCGATCTCGTCGCCCTTGACCAGCTGCGGAAAGTCGATCCAGTAGACGTTGTGGGCGGCGACGCCGACCGTCCCCGGATCGCCGGGCCATCGCGTGTCGGGATAGTGGCCGGGGCTCGCGTAGAGAACACCGCTGTCGACGCCTTCGCGGATAGCCGCGTAGTAGCCCAACTTGGGGATGCGGATGGCGAAGTCGACGCCGTCGACCGGGCGCTTCAGGCTCGGATCGATCGCCTTGACCTCAGGTCTCGGCGCCGCCAGCTGGTGCGTCCAGACCTGGTTGAGGTGCTGCTGCTCCGCGACCCCCTTCCACATGCCGTAACCGAAGTTGGCCATGAGGACGAGGCCGGTGACCAGGCAGGTCACCCAGACGAGCGTGAGGACACGTCGGAACAGCGCACGGCGGGCGTGCATCTCATCTGAAGAACGCCTAAATCGGCGTCAACTCCTCTGTTTGGCCGGGATATCAGGCCTCGGAACGGTCCGAAAGCACGGATTGGCGCGCCAATCCGGGGGTGGGGTGGGCCTAAAGGACGAAGTAGAAGGTCGCTCCCTCGCCCACGGCGCCCTCGCCCCAGATCCTTCCCCCGTGGCGGTTGACGATCCGTCGCGCCGTGGCCAGGCCGATGCCGGCGCCCGGGAACTCACTCTGGCTGTGCAGCCGCTGGAAGGCGCCGAACAGCCGGTGCGAGTCGATCATGTCGAATCCGACGCCGTTGTCCTTGACGAAGATCCGGGTCTCGCCATCGACGACCTCGCGCCCCACGGTGATGCGCGGTTTCGCGTTGGAGCGGCTGAACTTCCAGGCGTTGTTCATGAGGTTGCTCAAGAGGATATGGACCAGACGGCGGTCGCCTGACGTAACGATCTCGGGTTGAATCTCGACCTGCGTCGGGCTCGAGGGTTCGCTTGCGCGAATCTCCTCGGCGATCGCTGTCGCCATCGCGCTGATGTCGAGCTGCTCGCGCCGGATCTCTCCGCTCGTCAGCCGGAACAGCATCTGCAGTCCGTCGAACACGGAGGTGATTCGGGCGCTGGCCTCGCGCATCTTCTTCAGCGTCTCCTTCGCCTCGGGGTCGAGTCGCCGTCCGTACTTCTCGAGCAGGGTCTTGCTCATCCCGTCGAAGGCGACGAGCGGCGCCCGCAGGTCGTGCGACACCGAGTAGCTGAACGCTTCGAGCTCACGGTTGATCGCGGTGAGCGCGATGGTCCGCTCCTCGACCAGCGTCTCCAGCTGGGTGCGGTACCGGCGGAGCTCCTGCTGCGCGCGGTACAGGTCCACGAACACCGTGACCTTGGCGCGCATGATCGCCGGGACCACCGGCGCGAAGACGAAGTCGACCGCACCGAGGTTGTAGCCGCGACCCATGTCGGTCTCCGCCTGGTCGAGCGCGGTCACGAAGATCAGCGGTGTCAGCTCCGACCGCGGCCGCTGACGGATCAGCTGCGCGGTCTCGAACCCATCCATGATCGGCATGCGGACGTCGAGCAGCACGACCGCGAACTCGTTGCGAAGAAGCTGGCGGAGGGCGTCGGCTCCGGACGAGGCCTCGATCACGTTCTCGTCGAGCGGCGCGAGGATGGTGCGCAGAGCGAAGCGCTTGGTGGCGTCGTCGTCGGCGACGAGGATGTTGACCTTGGATCTCGACGGCGTCTGGGCCGGCGTGTCGTGCGCGGACGCGGCGGCGCGCCGCTGCTTGATCACCATCGCATCTTGCAATACAGGTTCACGCCTTCTTGGACCTGTTCATAGTGGTCGCGGTCAGGACAGTTGAGCAGCGACTCGCGCTTGCCGAGCGCGAGGTACCCGCCTCGGATCAGGCTGTCGTAAAACAGCCGGTGCGCGCGCTCCTGAAGCGAGGCGCGGAAGTAGATCAGCACGTTGGCGCACACGATCAGATGGAAGTCGTTGAACGAGCCGTCCGTGACGAGGTTGTGCCGCGCCCATGTGATGTTGGCCTGGACCTCGGGATGGAAACGTGCGGATCGCCCGACCACGGAGTAGTGGTCGGACAGCGCTGTCTTGCCGCCACTCTCCTGGTATGACTCGTCGAAACGGCGCATGCGGTCGAGCGGATACGTGCCCAGACGGGCGACGGCGAGCATGTCTTCGTTGAGGTCGGTCGCGTAGATCGTGCTTCGCGGGAGCGATCCCTCCTCGCGGAGAAGGACCGCCAGCGAGTACACCTCCTCGCCCGTTGCACATCCCGCGACCCATACCCGACACGACGGGTAAGTGCGCAGCACCGGGATGACCTCTCGGCGGAGGCATTGGATCAACTCCGCGTCGCGGAACATCGTCGTGACGTTGACTCCGACGAGGCCCAGGAAGCGCTGCATGCACGCCGCGTCATGGAGCACGCGGTCCTGGTAGGCGGAGACCGTGCGCACGTTCTCGCGCACCATTGCCGTGGCAAGCGCGCGTCGCAACGGGCTCAGCGCATATTCACGGAAGTCGTAGCCGTAGCAGAGGCGGATGCCCTCGAGCAGAAGACGTATCTCGACGTCCTCGATCTCAGCATCGCTGCCGTCCACCCGGAGCGCTGCGCCCTCGCTCCGGCTCACCGCTCCAACCACGACTTGAGCATGGAAAGCAGGTCGGCGTTGTTGATCGGCTTCGCTATGTAGTCGGATGCCCCCGCTTCGATGCATTTCTCGCGGTCCCCTTTCATCGCCTTGGCGGTCAGGGCGATGATCGGCCTGTCGCCAAACGCCTTGAGCCCTCGCATCTTCGTCATCGTCACGTAGCCGTCCATCTCCGGCATCATCACGTCGACGAGGGCGATGTCGATGTCGCCCTCTTCGTGCAAGAGATCGAGAGCCTCCTTGCCGGAGTCGACCGAGACGACCTCCATCTTTTGCCTCTCGAGCATCGCCGTGAGGGCAAAGATGTTCCGGATGTCGTCGTCGACGACGAGGACTTTCTTGCCCACGAGTGATGGATTGGTTCCGTCGGCGCCGTTCGCCCCCGATTCCGATTTGGCCTCGGTCGCCATCACGTCGGTCTCCAGCAGGATCGAAGAGATCTCCTGGCGCAGGCGCTCGGGCGATCGGGCGTCTTTGATGACGATGCTCTTCGCTGCCTTGCCGAGCTTGATCTCCTCTTTGCGCGTCAGGTCCTTGGCGGTGTAGACGAGCAGCGGCGTAGAACCCAGGCTCTGCTGCGATTGCAGCTCTTCGATCACCTTCCAACCGCTCATTCCCGGCAGGCCGAGGTCGAGCACCACGCAGTCGAACCGCTCGCGCTGAAGGAGGTCCAGCGCCTCATCGCCTGACGAGACGGCGACGGTCTGCGTGTTGGAAGTCGCCATCAGGTCGGTGATGTACTGGCGCTGAATCGGGTCGTCCTCGACGACCAGCAGCCTTTTGCCGGAGCCGGACGTGCCATTGGAGGTCGGAGCCGGCGACTCTGCGTGGTACGCCGAGCCGTTGGTGACGGCGGCCACGAGCACCGGTTCGTTCACCTTCTCGACCGCGGGCTCGACGATCTCCGGCTGGCCGAGACGCCGCACGACGGCGGGCGCGATCAAGGGCAGGTAGACGGTGAAGATGCTGCCCACACCGGGCTCGCTTTGGATCCGGATCTCACCGCCCAGAAGTCGCGTCAGCGAGCGGCAGATGGACAGGCCCAGGCCGGTGCCGCCGTACTTGCGGCTCGTCGAGCCGTCGGCCTGCGCGAACGACTCGAAGATCGACTGCTGCTTGTCGAACGGGATGCCGATGCCGGTGTCGACCACTCGGAAGGCGATCACCTGCGTGGCGTGGTTGAGGGTCTCGTTGGACGGGCTCCATCCGCTGCCGGCCACCTCGGCGATGAACTCGACCTTGCCCTTCTCGGTGAACTTGAACGCGTTGCTGAGGAGGTTGTTCAGGATCTGCTGGAGGCGCTGGGGATCGGTCGGGATGGTCTCCGGCAGTCCTGGCCGGAGGTCGATGTGGAACGCAAGCTTGGTGGCGTCGGCCACGTGCCGGAAGGTCCGCTCGAGCATCGGTTTGAGCTCGGCGAGCGGCCAGCTGCTGATGTCGAGCGCCACCGTTCCCGACTCGATCTTCGAGAGGTCGAGGATGTCGTTGATCAGCTTCAGCAGGTCCGTGCCGGACGACCGGATGATGGTCGCGTACTCCACCTGTTTCGGGAGCAGGTTGCCGTCCGGGTTCGCGGCCAGCTCCTGCGCGAGGATCAGCAAGCTGTTCAGCGGCGTGCGCAGCTCGTGCGACATGTTCGCAAGGAATTCCGACTTGTAGCGCGAGGTGATCTCGAGCTGCTCTGCCTTCTCCTCGACGAGCGCCTTGGCGTTTTCGACCTCGATCCGGCGCTGCTCGACTTCGGCGTTCTGCTCCGCCAGCTGGCGCGCCTTCTCGGCGAGCTCTTCGTTGGTGCGCTGCAGCTGCTCCTGCTGGCTCTGCAGTTCGGTCGCGAGTGACTGCGACTGCTTGAGCAGGTCCTCGGTGCGGCTGTTGGCCTCGATGGTGTTGAGCACGATGCCGATGCTCTCGGCGAGCTGGTCGAGGAAGTCGATGTGCGTCTGGCTGAAAGGCTGGAACGAAGCGAGCTCGACAACCGCGCGAACCTCGCCCTCGAAGAGCACCGGCAGCACGACGATGTTGACCGGCGGCGCATCGCCGAGCGCCGACGAGATCCTGATGTAGTCCTTGGGGACGTTGGTGACGACGATGCGCTTCTTCTCGAGCGCGCACTGGCCGACCAACCCCTCGCCGATGGCGAACTCCATGGGCACGTTTCGCCGCTGCTTGTAGGCATAACCGGCCTGCAGCGCGAGGTGCGCGGGGCGGCCGTTGGCGCCGACGACTCCATAAAAGACGCCGTGCTCGGCGTGGACCAGGGGCGCGAGTTCGGACAGGATCATCTTCGAGACGGTCATCGGGTCACGCTGGCCCTGCAGCATTCGCGTGAAGCGGGTCAGGTTGGTCTTCAGCCAGTCCTGCTCCTCGTTCTTCTCGGTCGTCTGGCGAAGGTTGCCGATCATCTCGTTGATGTTGTCCTTGAGGTTTGCCACCTCGCCCTTCGCGTCGACATTGATGGACCGCGTCAGGTCGCCCTTCGTCACGGCGGTCGCCACCTCGGCGATGGAGCGAACCTGCGTGGTCAGCGTCTGGGACAGCTGGTTGACGTTGTCGGTGAGGTCACGCCAGGTGCCGGCCGCGCCCGGCACGTTGGCCTGGCCGCCCAGCCGTCCTTCGGCGCCCACCTCGCGGGCCACCGTGGTGACCTGCTCGGCGAAGACCGCGAGCGTGTCGGTCATGCTGTTGATGGTGTCGGCGAGCTCGGCGATCTCGCCTTTCGCTTCGAGGGTGAGCTTGCCGCGCAGGTCGCCGTTCGCGACCGCGGTGACGACGCGCGCGATGCCTCGCACCTGATCGGTGAGGTTGGATGCCATCGTGTTGACGTTGTCCGTCAGGTCTTTCCACGTTCCGGCGACGCCTTCGACCTGCGCCTGACCGCCGAGCTTGCCGTCGGTGCCGACCTCGCGGGCCACACGGGTCACCTCTTTGGCGAAGGCGTTGAGCTGGTCGACCATCGTGTTGATGGTGTTCTTGAGCTCGAGGATCTCTCCGCGGACGTCGACGGTGATCTTCTTCGACAGGTCGCCCTGCTGGACGGCGGTGGTGACCTCGGCGATGTTGCGCACCTGGCTCGTCAGGTTGCCGGCCATGAAGTTCACGTTGTCGGTGAGGTCTTTCCAGATGCCGGCCACCCCACGGACGTCGGCCTGACCGCCGAGGCGTCCCTCGGTGCCGACCTCCCGTGCCACACGTGTCACCTCGTTGGCGAACGCGTTGAGCTGGTCGACCATCGTGTTGATGGTGTTCTTGAGCTCGAGGATCTCTCCGCGAACGTCGACGGTGATCTTCTTCGACAGGTCGCCTTGCTGAACGGCGGTGGTGACTTCGGCGATGTTGCGCACCTGGCTCGTGAGGTTGCCACCCATCTGGTTCACGTTCTCGGTGAGGTCCTTCCAGATGCCGGCCACCCCACGGACGTCGGCCTGACCGCCGAGGCGTCCCTCGGTGCCGACCTCCCGTGCCACACGTGTCACCTCGTTGGCGAACGCGTTGAGCTGGTCGACCATCGTGTTGATG
>DASTIX010000041.1:0-8335 GCA_035717165.1 Candidatus Dormiibacterota bacterium | reverse complement strand
AGAACGGCGGTCCGATCACTGGACGGCTCGATACGTCGGGACCGCTCAATTGAGGGCGATCGGCACTCGGTTGCTCAGCGGCCCACCGGCATCGCGCGGCCACGAGCGATTGGGCGACCAGCTCAAACGCATCGGCGCGCGTCCGCGCGGAGGCTCGCAGTTTCTGAAGACGCTGGAGCGCAGCGGGCTTCGAGGACGCGGTGGCGCGTGGTTTCCGACGTCGCGTAAATGGTCTGCCGTCGCAGAAAAGTCGACAGGACGCTCCGTCGTGGTGATCAACGGTTCCGAAGGCGAGCCGCTCAGCGCCAAGGATCGAGTGCTCCTCCAGACCCGACCGCACCTGGTCTTCGACGGTGCGGCCATCGCGGCTGAAACGCTCGGCGCCGACGACGTCGTCCTCTACCTATCGCGCAGCTCAAAGGAGACCGAGCGTGTCGTCGAAGACGCCCTGCGGGAGCGCAACGCGCACGGCGAGAGCGTGATCCGGATCGAGCGCACCGCGCACCGCTATGTCGCGGGTGAATCGTCGGCCGTGGTTAGTCGCGTGTCGGGTGGTCAGTCGAAGCCGAAGTTCACGATGCACCGCTCGGCGGACAAGGGCGTCAACGATCAGCCGACGCTGATCCAGAACGCCGAGACGCTGGCCCACGTCGCGCTTATCGCGCGCTACGGGAGCGACTGGTTTCGCGAGCTTGGCACGCCGGCGTCGCCGGGCACGACGTTGATGACGCTGTGCGGCAATCTCAAGCGGCCCGGCGTCTACGAGGTCGATCTGCGCGCCACGATCGGAGCCGTGATCCGCGACGTCGGTGGCGCGGCGACTCCGCCCGGCGGCGCGCTGCTCGGCGGCTACTTCGGCTCGTGGCTGTCACCGGCGGCGCTCGATTCTCTGCCTCTGGACGTCGACACGCTCCGCACAGCGCACGGCGCCGCTCTCGGTTGCGGCGTGCTTGCGCTGTTGCCCAAAGACGGTTGCGCGATCGTCGAATCGACGCGCATCCTCATGTACCTTGCCGCCGAGACTGCAGGCCAATGCGGGCCGTGCATCAATGGCCTGGCGGCGCTTGCGGATGCGATGCAGCGCATCGCGTCGTCGACGCCGGACGACGGCGACATGGAGCGCGTGTGGCGCTGGATCGACATGGTCAATGGACGCGGTGCATGCCACCATCCCGATGGAGCCGTAGGCCAGCTGACCAGCGCTTTGAAGGCATTCGACCGGCACCTCTCGGTGCACCTCGCGGGACATCGCTGCTACGGCGCCACTGCTGCGGGTTTTCCGCCGCCACCCATGCGCGGCAGCGGCTGGAAATGAGCGACACCATCCGCCGCAGGCTGCGCGTCAACCCGACGCTGTGCACTGGCTATGGCTACTGCGCCGAGATCGTTCCCGAGCTGGTCGCGGTCGACGACTGGGGCTACCCCATCGTCAGCAAGGCGCACATCGAATCCGACAACCTGCTCAAGCTGGCGCGGCGCGCGATGGCGACATGTCCGCGGCTCGCGCTGCTGATGGAAGAGTCGTCCGGCTAGCGCGACGCGACCACGTCGAGCCGCTGGTACGTCCCGGCGGCCAGGAAGAGGGAGCATACCCGGCCATCTGCGACGCGGCGGAACACCGCGCGCTCGCCGGACTGCCGCACACCCGGCTCGATGAGAAACACGTCGCGGTCGTCGGTCGGAGCAAGCATCGGGCGCCACGGCGGGTTGCCGGCGTCGACGACCGTCAGCTTGCCATCGCGCCACTCGACGCCCAGAACCACGCCCGACTCCTCGCCGACGTACAGGCCGATGAGGTCGCGGAAGTTCTCTGGAAGAGGCGCGCTGCGCTCGATTCGCGGAGCACTGGCGTCAAGTGCCTCGAGCGCGATGCCGCCAAGGTCCAGGGCGAGCGCGGCCGCGTCTCCGACGCCGTTGATGAGCACGATCGCCCCGATGCGCTGCTTCGGCCGAAAACAGACCGCCGATGAGAATCCGTGCAGGCCGCCCGTGTGGACGATCCAGATCATCCGGTCGCGCCGCAGCGCATACCAGCCGATGCACCACGCCTGCGTCCACTCGTCGTCCGTGATGTAGCGCGGCTTGTGCATCTCGCGCAACGTGGCGTCATCGCTGAACTGGTACGAGATCCAGCGCGCCAGGTCGTCGACGCACGACCACAATCCCCCTTCCGAGTAGATCGTTGGTGGGATCGAAGCCGGACGGAGGTCGTCGGACAGGAACCGCGCGGCGTAACCGGTGGCGCGGCGGGGCTGCATCTCGGCGCGCAGCGGCTCGAACGACGTGTTCTTCATCCCGAGCGGATCGAGGATGCGGCGCTGGATGAACTCCACGTAAGGGACGCCGCTCGTGCGCGCTATCACCTCGCCCAGCAGCTGAAAGCCGAGGTTTGAGTATTTGGTCTGAGTGTTCGGCGGAATGGCCGCGTCAAACTCCACCGCGCGCTGCAGGTTGCGCTCGACGCGACCCTCGTACTGCACCTGCCGCCAGTCGGTTCCGGGCGGTTCGCTCTGGAGCCCGGACTCGTGCGAGAGGACGCGCCGGATCGTCACGTCTCCGAGGTGTCCTACCTCCGGCACATACGCACCGATCGGGTCGTCGAGACGAAGCTTGCCTTCATCGCGCAAGCGCATCACCGCGGTCGACGTGAAGGTCTTGGTGATCGACGCGATGCGGTAAAGCGTCGCGCCGTCGGGCGCTCGTCCGGATGCGACATCCGCAAAGCCGACCCCGGACGACCATGCGAGCTCCTCGCCGTGCACGACACCGACGGCGGCGCCCGGCAGGCGGTTGTCTTTGACGTATGACGCGGCTTTCGCCTCGAGCGTGGACGCGACGCCGTCCGCAATCGGCTGCACAGTCAACAACTATCCTGCAGTTGAGTAATTCGCTGGGAGGTGGAGCATGGCTGCGGTCAGCAAGGCGTCGGCGACGTGGGAAGGCGACCTCATGAGCGGCAAAGGCAAGGTGCACGTCGCGAGTGGAACGTTTGGCGAGTTTCCGGTGACCTGGGCGGCGCGCGCCGAGCGCACGCATGGCGGCACGAGCCCTGAAGAGCTCATCGCGGCCGCGCATGCCGCCTGCTACAACATGGCCTTCTCCAACGGGCTGGCCAAAGCCGGCCACGCGCCCGAACGCCTGAACACGACCGCGGAGGTCGAGTTCGTGCCCGGGACCGGCATCACCACGATCACGCTGACCGTGAAAGGCCACATCCACCACATCGACGAGGCGGAGTTCAAGAAGCTCGCCGAGGCGGCGAAGGACGGATGTCCGGTGTCTCAGGCGCTCAAGAACAACGTGAAGATCAACCTGAACGCCGAGCTAGACCCGGTCCACTAGCTCCGCGCGGGTCCCGTCACCGACGGGAAGGTGACCATGCCCTGCATGCGCAGCTCGCGCAGGCGGTTGGCGACCCACTTTTTCGGATCCTTGACCTGCTTGCCGCCGTCGAGGCAGTCGAAGCAGCGGCCGCTGACGTCGCGCGCGATCAGGAGCAGCGGCTGCGGCTGGGACACGCGCTTCCAGGCTTTGACAATGAACGGAAGCGAGATCGGTCTTGCGGGGGACTTCTCCGGCAGCGTGAGCTCCGTGGCGTAGATCTCGTCCGCGTGCTGGAGGATGATCCCGCAGCCCGCCAGCGTGCCGCCCAGGTTTTCGACCTGGACCTGGATGGATTGCCCGGGAGCGTTGAACTCGGTGAACGTGATGTGGGGGACAGGCCTGGTGCTGGATTCCCAACGCGCGTTTGACTCGCGGATGGCGCGGCGCGTGGCGCGGTCGGCGCGGGTCGCAAAAACCGCGGCCCACAGCGCAAATGCGGCGGTCAGGCCGGTGAACAGAATCACGAACACGCTCGAGCTCACTGCTTCTCCTGCTTGACGGTTATGGCGGCCGGATCTGGCGCCGAATGGTACTTGCGCGCGTCGTACGCACGGAAGGCCGGCAACGCGACGGCGCAAGCCACGCATCCCACCACACACAGGACGCCACCCGAAACGATCGACACGCGCACGTTGAAGATCGATGCCACGACTCCTGCTTCGAAGTTGCCAAGCGCGGGTCCGGACGAGTAGCTGAGCATCTCGATCGAAGCCAGCCGTCCGCGCAGGGAGTCGGGGATGGTCTGGTTCCAGATCGTCTGCCGGAAGACGCCGCTCATCGCGTCTGCCGCCCCGGCCAGGGCCAGGAACAACAGCGCGAACCAGAGCGAGCCGGCAAAACCGAAGGCGATGATGGCGAGACCCCACAGGATGGCAGCGACCGCGACGCCCATCCCATGCCGGTGAATCCGGCTCGTCCAGCCGCTCGTGGCCGAAAAGACGAACGACCCGACGGCAGGCGCCGCGTAGAGAAAACCGAGCACCGTCGGCCCTCCGAGGTTCTGCGCGATCGCGGGGAACAGCGCCATCGGCATGCCGAAGAACATGGCGATCATGTCGACGAAGTACGTGCCGAGCAGCTCCTGCCTGCTGCGGGCGTACTTCAAACCTTCGACGATGCGCCGGATGCTGGGCCGCTCGGCATCGACCGGAGGTGGCATCGCACGCATCAGCCACAGGCAGACCAGGCCGACGACGAACGTTGCGACGTCGACCATGTAGGTGAGAGGCAGTCCGATCACGGCGACCAGCACGCCTCCGAGCGCTGGCCCCGCCGTCATGCCCAGCGTCCCGCGCAGCTGACCGAGAGCGGCTGCGGAGGTCAGCTCGTTCTTGTCGACGAGACGTGGAAGCATCGCGTCGAGCGACGGCCGCTGGATGGCGTCGAACGCGCCCGTCGCCGTGGCGATGAGGAACAGCAACCACACCTGCGGATGGTCGATCGCCGCGTTCGCGGCCAGCAGGAGGCTGCACGCCATCATCGCGGCCTCGCTGAGCAGCACCATCGTGCGCCGGTCTCCCGCGTCGGCCAGCGCACCACCGATGAACGCCACTCCGAGTATCGCTGCGAACTCGAAAACTCCCAGCAGGCCGACGAGGAAGACGCTGTGGGTCAGCTGGTAGACCTGGTAGGGGAAGGCGACGACCGTGATCATGGTTCCAAAGAACGACACGAACCGGCCGATGAACAGGAGCCGGAAATCGCGGTGTCGCCGCAGAGGGGTCACGTCGACGGTGGCGAGGTGCCACCAGCGCCGCGGCGGCCGGCCCGTTAGGGAACCGTCATCTTCGGGAATCATGATTGGCGCGAAATATCTTGGAGGCTGAGATGGAGAAGGCAACTTTCGCCGGCGGCTGTTTCTGGGGTGTCGAGCATCTTTTCAACCAGATGCCTGGCGTGATCGAGGCGGTCTCGGGCTACGAGGGTGGCAAGGCCGACAACCCGACGTACGAGCAGGTTTGCATGGGGCGGACGGGGCACGCAGAGGCGGTCGAGGTGACGTACGACCCCGCGAAGGTGACTTACGAAGAGCTGCTCAACGAGTTCTGGAACATGCACGACCCGACGACGTTGAACCGGCAGGGTCCGGACATGGGTCATCAATACCGCTCGGTGATCTTCTTTCACAATCCGGAGCAGGAGGCGGCGGCGAGGAAGTCGAAAGAGCAGGCTCAGAAGTATTTCGAGCGGCCGATCGTAACGGAGATCGTGCCGGCGACGCATTTCTGGCGCGCCGAGGAATACCACCAGCGCTACTTCGACAAGCATCCCGGCCACTACTCGTGCCACTTCATTCGAGGTTGGGTTCCCGCCCCTTCGGAGCAGGCCAAGCCGGCGTAAAGCAGCGCTAAACGCGGCGGCGGCCGATAGACTCTCCGCCGCCCGATGCGTTGTGACCATTGCGCCAACGACGTGCCGGATGGTGTGTTCTGCACGCGGTGCGGAGCGCACCAGGGCACGGCCGGCCGGCCGGGTGATGCCAAGAAGCGCGAGCATCGATACGCCGCGCATCCGTCCGAGCACGTACTGCAACCGGCGATCTTCACCACGATCTTTCCTCACCTCGGCCTCGCCAAGGTCCATGAGTTTCGGTGGGCCTTCGTCGTCGGCGCGGCCGCGATCCTGATTCTCTATGTCGCCGGCCTGATCAGCGGCGCCATCCTCGTCGCGATCTTCCTCGTGCCGGTGCTGTACCTGATCTACCTGTACGAGACGCAGGTCTACCGCGACGAGCCGGCCCTCGTGCTCGGGTTCATCCTCGGCGGCGGAGTCGTGCTCGGGCTTGTGGTGTCGCTCATCGAGCGCGCGCTCTACAACCCGTACACGAACTTCGGCAACCCGCTGCGCGGCACCGGCGTGAGCGTGGGAGCGCTGCTGCTCTTGGGCCTGTTGATGCCGATAGTGCAGGAGGCCGTCAAGCCGCTGCCCGCGCTGTTCTTGCCGAATCGCCGCAATTTCCCTGAGACCGTCGACGGCCTCGTGCTCGGCATCGCGGCGGGTCTCGGGTTCAGCGTTGCCGAGTCCCTCGTCGCCTTCTCGAGCGTGTTGACGAATCTGCCGGTGCACTCCTTTTCGGGCAACTGGATCTACGACCTGACGACGATCGCGGTGCTGCAGCCGCTGCTCCAGGGGAGCGCCACCGGAATCGTCGTCGCGGCGGTGTGGAGATATCGACGTGGCCGTCTGTCATCGCGTGAGCTTGGCGGCATCGCGATGGCGGTCATCGCGCACGTCGCTTTTTCGTTTGGCACGCAGCTCTGGAAGGACGCTCTTCTCAGCCCTCTGTTCATCCTCGCGTGGCAGACCGTGATCGTCGGCGCCGTCCTGATCTACGTCCGCTACCTGCTGCACCACTCGCTGCTCGAAGAGGCGGCCCACATGGGTTATGCGGAAACCGTTTGCGCCAACTGCCACACCCACATCGTTGCGTCGGGCTTCTGTCCCAACTGCGGGATGGCGCTCACCGCTGCGCCGTCAGCCGTCAAGCGCGCGCGCAAGCCGCGCGCCGAGGCGCGGTCCTGATGCCGCTCGCGTGCCCGCGATGCGGGACGCAGAATCCTGAAGCCAACGCCTACTGCGAGGCGTGCGGAACGCCGCTCGCCGCGCCGGTCGCGGTCACGGCCGGAGCGTTCGCGGGGCCGCCGCCAGGCATGGCTCCGCCGCCGCCGGCGCCCTCGATGTCGCCGCCCCCGCCGCCGGCGGGCTACCAGACGCCCTACTACGCGCCGAGCGGTCCACGAGTGCAGATGCAGCGCACGCCGTGGGCGCTGATCATCGCCGGCGTGCTCGTCCTCACGGTGCTGATGGCCGGCACCGGGACGGCGCTGGCGATCATCGGTAATCACTCGAGCCAGTCGAGCTCGTCCGGCGGCGGAATCGCAGACGTCGTGCCGAGCCCCACGCCTGGATTGACGCCGAGCCCAGTGGCATCACCGACCGCGACGATCACGAGTCAGACGGGCCTCCAGTCCAACGACGGTTTCACCGTCAACGTGCCGAGTGGCTGGGCGATTGACACGAAGGACAACGAGACCATGGTGTTCACCGACCCCAACGGCGAGGGCTCGGTAACCGTATCCAGCGGCGCCTCCGTCCCGAATCAGACCGCGCAGAACAACAAGGACACCGTCGACAGCGCGCTCAAGAGCAAGTATCCGGACACGCGCGAGTGCGCTAACACGAGCCCAGCGAACGGAACGTTCAACGGTGTCAGCGGCATCTCGTGGCAGCTTTGCTTCACGCTGACGAGCGGCGCGAACTCGGTGCCTGCAGCCGCGTCACTCTTTGCCGGTGCGAATGCGAGCGGGTCGGTGTACTACCTCGTGATGGTGCTCACGGTGGACGGCAACCTGACCGGTTACCTCAACACCGCCAAACCTCTGATCCAGAGCGTGCACTGGAAGCTCTCTTAGAGAGAGGGTGGTGTAGGGGGCGCTAGGGTCGCCCCCTACGCTTTGGGGGAAAGGCCCGAGGTGGCTTCGGGTAATCACCACGATGACGGCGCGGCCTCACAACGTGCTGAGACGATCCTTGGAAATCACTGTGACTCTGTGCCTGCTCGCGGCATGCTCGGACCCAAGCCCCCACGCCCTCGGTCCGGCCTGGCCTGAATACCGAGGCGATCTGGCTCGCGACGGCCATCCGCCGGCGGCCACGCTGACGGCCGCCGGCGCGCGAGTGCTCGCGCGCACATGGAGTGCTCACCTCGACGGCGCCGTCGACGGCACACCTGCGGTCGACGCCGCGAAGGTGATCGTGGGCACATCAGCGGGCAGCTTGTACGCGCTCGATCGGAGCACCGGAAAGACGATCTGGTCGAAGCACGGCGTCGGTGCGATCTCGAGCTCGCCGGCGATCGCCGGTGACAGCGTTTACGTCACGACCCTCACGGGCCACACGCTCGCTTTCGGCCTCGAGCGAGGAAACCTCAGATGGGACTGGTCCGGTGACC
>DASTIX010000040.1:0-13629 GCA_035717165.1 Candidatus Dormiibacterota bacterium | reverse complement strand
GCCGAATGAAGAACGACGGCGTCACAGAGCTTGCCGAGGCCACCGCCGAGCTGCGAAAGATCGCACGCCTGCGGCTCGAGAAGCTCGTGAGCCCGTGAGCATCTCCACGCACGTGCTCGACACGATGCGCGGCACGCCGGCCGCGGGCTTGACCGTGAGACTCGACAGGCGTGAGCCGGACGGCGACTGGAAGGAGGTCGGCGACGCGGTGACGGATGCCGACGGCCGTGTTCGCAACTTGAGCGAGGACGAGCTCGAGGGCGGCGAATACCGGTTGGAGTTCGACACCCGACCGTACTTCGAACGTTCTGGGCTCAGCGCGTTCTATCCGTCGATCGCGGTCGTGTTCAGCTTCGAGGGTGGTCACCTGCATGTGCCGTTGCTGCTGAGCGCGTACGGCTACTCCACGTACAAGGGCACATGAGCATCGTTCTCGGCGACAACCAGTACGGCAAGGCGGAGACGCACGTCGTGCGTGTGACCAAGCGCGGCGAGACGCACGACATCAAAGACATGAACGTGAGCATCGCGCTGGCCGGCGAGTTTGCCGAGGCACACCTCAGCGGCGACAACAGCAACGTCGTCCCGACCGACACACAGAAGAACACCGTGTTCGCGTTCGCCGCCGAACCCATCGGCGAGATCGAGGACTTCGGGCTCAAGCTGGCAAGGCATTTCGTCCGCGAGTTTCCGACCGTGCACCGCGCGCGCGTCACGATCGAAGAGTTCGCCTGGTCGAGGCTCGGGGAGCACGCATTCGCGCGGGGCGGTTCGGAGAAGCGCCTCGCCACGGTGACGTGCACGCGGGACGGTGAGTGGGTCGTCGGCGGCATCACCGACCTCGTGGTCTTGAAGACGACCGACTCGGAATTCCATGGCTACATCAAGGACCGGTACACGACACTTCCGGAGACGCGCGACCGGATCATGGCGACATCCCTCACGGCCCGATGGCGTTTTGCGAGTAGCCACACGGACTGGAAGGGCTGCTATCCCGCCATCGTCGACGTGTTGAAAAAGACGTTTGCGGGCCACTACAGCCTGTCACTCCAGCAGACGCTCTACGAGATGGGCAAGGCGGTCCTCGAGGCGCATCGCGAGGTGGTCGAGATCCGGCTCGCGATGCCGAACAAGCATCACTTCGTCGTCGACCTGTCGCCGTTCGCGATCGCCAATGAGAACGAGGTCTTCTATGCGGCGGACCGTCCCTACGGACTGATCGAAGGGACGGTCAAGCGCGACGACGCGGTCGAATCCGGCCTCGCGTGGTGATGGATTTTCTGCAGCCCTCCAGCTGGAACGAGGCTCTGGAGATGAAGTCGGCGCACCCAGAAGCGATGCCGATATGGGGTGGGACCGACGTGATGGTCGAGATCAACCTCGACCGCCACCGGCCGGCGGCCATCCTCGACCTCACGCGGATCCGCGAGCTGACGGAGTGGTCGGTCGACGGCGAATTCCTGCGGATCGGCGCCGGCGTGACCTACACCCGGATCATCGAGGAGTTGGGCGACCGGCTGCCGGGCCTTGCCATGGCGTCGCGAACGGTCGGCTCGCCGCAGATCCGCAACCGCGGGACGGTGGGCGGAAACCTCGGCACCGCGTCGCCGGCCGGCGACGCCCATCCGCCGCTCCTCGCCAGTAACGCGACCGTCGAGGTGGCTTCGAAGGCGGGCTCGCGACGGATTCCGGCGCGAGAGTTCTTCGTCGGCCCGAAGAGAAACGCGATGCGGCCCGACGAGCTGATCGCGGCTTTTCGGGTCGAGCCGGCCAACGGCGGCCAGCAGTTCTCCAAGGTCGGCACGCGCAACGCGATGGTGATCGCGGTGTGCTCGTTTGCGCTTGCGGTCGACTTCACACACCGGCGGGTGGGCACGGGGATCGGATCGGCGGGGCCGACGCCGCTCAGCGCGATCGAGGCCGAGGAGTTTGTCGCGGGCGAGCTGGACTGGGAGAACCGCGCAGCGCCGCGGGAGGCGACGGTCAAACGGTTTGGTGAGCTCGTCGCGGCGGCGGCGAAACCCATCGACGACATCCGGGGCACCGCCGCCTACCGCCGGCACGCCCTGAGCGTGATGGCCCGGCGGTGCCTGCAGTGGGCCTGGGCGAATTGAAAATCGACTGCACCGTCAACGGCGAGCACCGCGTCGCCGACGGCGTTTGGGAAGGCGAGTCCCTGCTCTACGTGCTGCGCGAGCGTCTCGGCCTGTATGGCTCGAAGAACGCGTGCGAGCAAGGCGAGTGCGGATCGTGCTCCGTCTACCTCGATGGAGCGCTGGTCTGCGCATGCCTCGTCCTTGGCGGGCAGGCCAACGGCCGTGAAGTCATCACCGTCGAGGGTGTGGACGGCGAGCGCGTGCAGCGCGCGTTCGTCGAAGCCGGGGCGGTGCAGTGCGGCTTCTGCACGCCCGGATTGATCGTCGCCACGCACGACCTTCTGCGCCGGCATCCACATCCCGACGACGCGCTCATCCGCGAGGCGCTCGCGGGCAACATCTGCCGCTGCACCGGCTACGCCAAGATCATCGATGCGGTGCATCAGGCCGCACGACCCCACCCGGCCCGCGATGCGGGCCGACCTCCCCAGCGAGTGGGGAGGTGAAGGTCGGAGAGAGCGTCCGCCGCTTCGACGCCCCGGCGAAGGTGCGCGGCGACTTCACCTACTCCTCCGATCTGCACGCCGAAGGAATGTTGTGGGGCGCAACCGTCCGCAGCCCGCATCCATACGCGCGCATCGTGTCGATCGACACCTCGGAGGCCCGGGCCATGCCTGGCGTGCATGCGGTCCTGACGCACGAAGACGTGCCAGGACAGATCCTCTACGGCCTCGAGATCGCGGATCAGCCGGTGCTTGCCTTCGATTTCGTGCGCTACTGGGGCGAGGCCGTCGCGCTGGTCGCGGCCGATCATCCCGAGCAGGCGCGACGCGCCGCGGCCGCGGTCCGCGTCGACTACGAGGTGCTCGAGCCGGTGACCGATCCGGAGAAAGGCAAGGTGCTGCGCCACATCAAGATCAGGCACGGCGATCAGAACGCGCATGCGGACGTCGTCGTCACCGGCGAGTACGAGATCGGGATGCAGGACCAGGCCCCACTGGGTCCGGAATCGGGCCTTGCGATCCCCGACGGTGAAGGTGGCATCGATCTCCACATCGCGACGCAATGGCTGCACATCGACCAGCAGCAGCTCGCCTCGGTGCTGGGGCTTCCGCGCGAGAGGGTGCGGCTGACCATGGCGGGGATCGGAGGCGCGTTCGGCGCGCGCGAGGACCTCTCGATGCAGGCGCACGCGTGCTTGCTGGCGCTGAAGACAGGCCGGCCGGTGAAGATCTCGTACTCGCGGAGCGAGTCTTTCGTCGGACACGTCCATCGCCATCCAGGGACGCTGAAGTACGAACACGGCGCGACCCGCGACGGGCGGCTCGTGTATGTCAAAGCGCGGATCCTGCTCGACGGCGGCGCGTACGCCTCGAGCTCCACAGCGGTGATCGCGAACGCGTCGTGCTTCTCCTGCGGCCCGTATCAAGTGCCCAATGCGACGATCGACGGGATCGTCGTCTACACCAACAACCCGCCGTGCGGCGCGATGCGTGGATTCGGCTCGGTCCAAAACTGCTACGCGCACGAGGCGCAGATGGACAAGCTCGCGGCCGCGCTTCGGATGGATCCGGTCGACCTTCGCATTCGCAACGCGATGGAGACGGGCAGCGAGATGATCACCGGCCAGCGGATCGAGGGTCCGGTCCCGGTGGCCGAGCTGCTCGAGCGTGTGAGGAAGTTTCCGCTGCCGGCGGGCGACGGCATCCTGCCCGGCGGTCACTCCAACACGACGCATGGCGAGGGGGTCAAGCGTGGGGTCGCCTACGCGGTGGGGTTCAAGAACATCGGCTACTCCGAGGGTTTCGACGACTACTCGACGGCGCGGGTGCGACTCTTCGTGCATGAGGGCCAAGCACGCGCGGAGGTCCACACCGCGGCGGCGGAGGTGGGGCAGGGCGTGGTGATGGTGCAGGCGCAGATGGCGGGATCGGAGCTCGGCGTCAGCGACGTGGTCGTGCTCAACGCCGACACACGAGTCGGTTCCGCAGGATCGTCGTCGGCGTCGCGTCAGACCTACATCACAGGTGGCGCGGTCAAGGCGGCGTGCGAGGCGGTATGCCAGCGCGTGCTGGAGATGGCCGAATCCGAGCTTCATCCTGCGCGCGACTTGCGGATCGAGCACGACGCCGTCGTGGACTCTAGCGGCAATGAGATCATCTCGCTCGCGACGCTGCTCGGTGACGCCGTGATCGACGAGACGCGCGAGTTTCGCCCGCGCGCCACGCATCACCTCGATGCCGAAACCGGACAGTCGGATGCGCATATGCAGTTCGCGTTCGCCGCGCATCGTGCGGTCGTCGACGTGGACACCGAGCTCGGTCTCGTCAAGGTCGTGGAGCTGGCGACGGCGCAGGACGTCGGCAAGGCGATCAATCCGCTCGCGGTGCAGGGCCAGCTCGAAGGCGGCGCAGCTCAGGGTCTTGGTCTTGCGGTGATGGAGGAGGTCCAGGTCAAGGACGGCGTCATCCGCAACGCTTCTTTCACCGACTACCTGCTGCCGACGATCCTCGACATGCCCCCGGTGCGGATGGACATCCTCGAGCTCGGCGATCCGAGCTCGCCGTACGGGCTGAAGGGCGTGGGAGAACCGCCGACCATCTCGTCGGGCCCCGCCGTCATCGCGGCGATCCGAGCGGCGACCGGCTGCGAGATCAACCGCGTCCCCGTTCGGCCGCACGACCTGACCCCTTGACCGTCCTCGTTCGGGCAGGGCTTCTCTACACGGGGACGACTGAGATTCCGAACGGATGGCTGCTGGCGAGCGACGGTTTCATCACCGAGATCGGCTCCGGCTCGCCACCGAAGGCCGACCAGGTCGTCGACGAGCCGAACTGCATCGCGATGCCGGGCTTGGTCAACGCGCACGACCACATGTACCAGTGGGCGACGCGCGGTTACGTGCCGGACGGAACGCTGTTCGAGTGGCTGCGCGCGCTGTATCCGGTGTGGTCGCGCATCAACGCCGACGTCGTGCGCGCGGCGGCGCGGGCGGCGATGTCACGACTTCTGCTCACCGGCTGCACGCTCTCGACCGACCACCACTACGTCTTTCCGCACGACGCGCCCGGCATCTTTCAGGCGCTGATCGAGGCCGCGCACGAGCTCGGGCTGCGCTTTCATCCCTGTCGCGGATCCATGTCGCTCGGCGAGTCGAGCGGCGGACTACCACCGGACAGCGTCGTCGAAAAAGAAGAAGCGATCCTGCATCACACCGAGGCGATGATCAATCGCTTCCACGATCCCAAGCCGGGATCGATGTGCCGCGTGGTCGTCGCGCCGTGCTCTCCGTTCTCAGTCAGCCCTGAGCTCATGCGCCACTCTGCCGAGCTCGCGCGCAAGCACGGCGTCCGGATGCACACGCACGTCGCGGAGACGCTCGACGAGGAGCGGTTCTGCCTCGAAACGTTCGGGCGGCGGCCGGTGGAGATGATGGACGACCTCGGCTGGACCGGTGACGACGTGTGGTACGCGCACGGCATCCACCTGAGCGACGTCGAGGTGGATCGCCTGGCCGAAGGCAAGACCGGGATCGCGCACTGCCCGTCGAGCAACATGCGGCTCGGCGCCGGCATCTGTCGAGTCGCTGATCTGCTGCGCGCAGGCGCGCGCGTTGGCCTCGGAGTCGATGGATCGGCGAGCAATGAGGACGCGAACCTCGCGGTCGAAGCGCACCAGGCGATGCTGCTCGCTCGCGTGTCGTCCATGTCCCCGACGGCGGTCGACGCGCGGACGGCCCTTCGCCTGGCGACGAAGGGCGGCGCTGACTGCCTCGGTCGCGACGACTGCGGAACGCTCGAGGTCGGGAAGTGCGCGGACGTCGCGTGCTTCCGGGTCGACGATCTCGCTCACGCCGGGATCAAGGACCTCGTCGCTGCGATCGCGCTTGCGCCGCCCGCGCGCGCTCAGGCGGTGGTCGTCAACGGCCGTGTGGTCGTGCGTGAAGGCAGATTGCTGACGGGTGATGAGGACGAGATCGCGCGGGAGATCGCGGGGGTCAGCGCCGGCCTGGCCGGATGAGCTTCGGCTTTCCGTGGATCGTCCGGAGTGTGCGACCGCGAATGTGCTGTCCTTCGTGCGCGCTGAAGGGGTTCTTGTAGAGAAGGTCTTCCTTTCGGACGACAGCGTGGTGGCTCAGGTCGACGATCCATAGGTCGGCGTCGAAGCCCGGTGCGATGTCGCCTTTGCCGGCGATCCGGAAGCGGCTCGCGATGTTCGTCGCCGTCAGGGCGGCGACCTGCTGCGGCTCGACGCCGAGCGCCAGCAGCAGCTGGCGCGTCGTCTGGCAGCCCGAGATGCCACCCCACACCTTGCGGAAATCTTCGCCTTGCTTCAGCACGAGCGTGCTGGGCGAATGGTCGGAGACCACGATCGGCATCAGGTCCATGCGCTCGCGGCGAACCGGCGGAGCGCACTTGGCCACACCGCCGAGGCGTTCGAGATCGGCTTCGGTGTAGAGCAGGTAATGCGGGCAGGTTTCGCCCGAGACGTCCGCGCGGAGCAGCTCGGCACCCGAGCCGGTGCTGACGTGCACGATGTGCACGCGGCATCCCGTCTCGCGGGACATCGCCACACACCGCTCGATCGCGCTGATCTCCGCTTCGGCCGGTCTCGACGCGACGAACTCTTCAGCGCTTGGGCCGGTCGGTTCGCGGAGAAGCGAAGGATCCTCGGCATGGACCAGCAATATCGAGTCGAGCTCGGCGATGCGCTTCATCCCGTCGCGCAGCGTTCGCTCGTCGCACGCCGGGAATTCGTCGATTCCGCTCGGGCACATGAACGCCTTGAAGCCCATCACGCCGCGCTCGACGAGCGGCCCAAGCTGCTCCAGGTTGCCGGGCACGAGGCCGCCCCACAGACCGTAGTCGAGCTGCGACGAGCGGCGCATGGCTGCGAGTTTCCGATCGAACGCCGCGACGGTTGTCGTGACCGGCAGGTTGTTGAGCGGCATGTCGATGAAAGACGTGTAACCGCCCGCGGCCAGCGCGGCCGAGCCATGTGCGATGTCCTCCCACTCCGTCCTCCCCGGCTGGTTGAAATGCACGTGCGAGTCGATGCCGCCAGGAAACACGTGAAGACCGGCGGCGTCGATCTCCTCTGCGTCGGCGTCGAGATCGGGGCCAACGTCGGTGATGACGTCATCCGCGATCGCAATGTCGGCGCGCTCGACGCCTCGCGCGGTGACCACGGTGCCGCCGCGAACGATCAAAGCAGATCGAGAAAGCGCGAAAGCACGTCGATCGCGACGGCGACGTCCTCGGTGGTCACAGACTCCGCGGGGTTGTGGCTGATGCCAGCCTTGCAGCGCACGAAGAGCATCGCGATGTCCGTCAGCTCGGACATGTAGACCCCGTCATGGCCCGCGCCGCTGGCGACCTCGACAGCGCCTTCGCCGATGGCCTCGCGCAGCAGCCTCGTCAGCGCCGGCGAGCACACGACCGCGGCGCGTTCGCTCGTCGGCCGAACGTCGACTGTCACGCCGCGGCCCTCGGCGAGCGCGTGCGCGTCGGCGATCATGCGCTGCGAGGCCTCGAGGCGGACTGCATCGTCGGCGTGACGCACATCCAGCGTGAGCTCGACGCGACCGGGAATGACGTTGGCCGCACCCGGCTCGACCTCCAGCTGACCGACGGTGGCCACGAGCCCGGGTCGCTGGCGCGCCTCCTGCTCCACTGCGACGACGAACATCGCAGCGACTACCAGCGCATCCCGCCGCTGCTCCATCGGCACCGTTCCCGCGTGGCCGGCCTCTCCCATAAAGGCGATTTGCATCCGGTCCTGTCCCGCGATCGCCGAGACGACTCCGACCGGCAGCCCGAGCTTCTCGAGCACCGGGCCCTGCTCGATGTGGACCTCGACGTAGCCGCGTGGCCGTTCGCCGTTCCAGCGGTCGTCGGCGATGCGCGCCGGGTCGCCGCCAAAGGCGCGAATCGCCTCGGCCATGGACACGCCCGCCGTATCGGTGCGGCGCAGCTCGTCCTCGCCAAGCCTGCCGGCAACCGCGCGCGAACCAAGGTAGGTCGAGCCAAATCGAAGACCTTCCTCATCGGCGAACGCGAGGACCTCGACTGCGAACGGAAGGCGTCGTCCCGCGTCATGCAATCGCTGCACCGCGGCGATCGCGACCATCACGCCGAGCGGGCCGTCGTACCTGCCGGCGTCGCGCACCGAGTCGAGATGCGATCCGAGCAGAAACGTGCCCGCGCCTGAGCCCTCGTAGCGCGCGCGCAGGTTGCCGATGCTGTCGCGTCGGACCGTCATCCCGGCGTCCTGCATCCACGCGGTCACGTGCTCATGCGCGCAGCGCATAGAGTCGGACGCGAACGGTCGGGTGATCCGGCCTGGCTCTTCGGTGCAGCCGGCGAGGATGTCGCATCGCTGCATCACGACCTCGGCGGTGCTCATTCGACGGCCGTGAAGCTGATCTCCTGCGCGCCTTTCCACAGCACGAGGTGGCCGAGCTCGCCGAGGTGTTCGATGCCCTCGTGGATGGTCGCGAAGTGGTTCCCTGCCAACTGCCCCATCTTGCTCGCGAACAGTGTGCCGCCGTACGGGAAGAGGATCTCCGTCTCGCTGATGCCGCCGGGGTACAGAAGCAAATGCCCGGGCGCGGGATGCGACGTGTGATTCTCGTAATCGAGCTTCAGGTCGAGGTCGCCGAACGGGATCCAGGCCGCCTCGCCGCTCCAGCGCGCCTGGATGATCTGAGTGCGCAGCGGGAGCATCGACTGAAAGGCCGCGCAGGTCTTCGGCGCGAGCTGGGTCTCGAGGCGCGCTAGAAAGCGCAACCCCGAGACCCTTATCTCAATTGCTATGCGCGCGACCCTGCCGTCGAGGTCGCCGGCTGCCGGCGCGTGACCATGTCGAAGACGTAGTACAGAACCGCCGTCAGCACGAAACCGACGAAGAACGTGATGTCACCGATGCTGCCGTTGTTCTGGGGTATCGGTCCGACGTAGACGCCGTAGACGTTGCCGAAGAGCCCGACGGAAACGATCAATCCGATGGCCATGGCGGCAAAGCCCTGCCACCGCTGGTAGTGCGAGTTGAAGAAGAGTGACTCATCGCCGTAGTCGCCCTTACGGACCCAGTAGTCGACGAAGACGACGGCCAGCCAGCAGCCGATCCAGTAGCTGATCAGCAGCAGGAAGGACTCGTACTTGCTGCCGGGACCGACGTTGGCCTGGCCGACAAGGCCGATCACGTATCCGAGCACGCCCGCCGTCACCGCGAGCACGGCTCGGCGCTGGCGCAGCGTCATGCCCATCTCGCGGATCCCGACGGCCACCAGAGACAACGTGCCGCTGTAGATGTTGATCGCGTTGGCGGCCACGGCCCCGACCGCGATGCACAGAAGCGTCAGGTAGTACACGAAGTCCGGCATCGCCTGCCGGAGCTGAACGGTGGGGATGTCGTTGGGTCCCCACTTGGTGCCGGGGACGGATGCCAGTGCCGCGCCGGCAAGCTCGATGACGACGCATGAGACGAAGACGCCAGCACCGGCCCAGAAACCGACCATGTTGCGGTCGACAGTCGGAGGCAGATAGCGCGTGTAGTCGGCCGCGTACGGGTTCCATCCCGCCGCGTAGCCGAAGGTCGCAGTCAGGAGGAGCGTGAACGCGCCGAAGTGCCCGATCGGGCCGGGGTTCGCCGCGACGCCGTAATTCGCTTTGCTGAAGATGAAGACGCAGGCCACGATGAAGACGACGCCCAGAAGCGGTAGCGCCCAGCGCTCGAAGACGTGGATGAAGTTGTGGCCGAGGGTCGCGATCGCGACCTGGGCGACGACGATGATCAGGAAGGTCAGCCAGAACGGGAGGGTCAGGTTGGCGAGGCCGCCCAGCGCCTGAAGGGCAAACGCGCCGCTGACGCTGTTGACGATGAACCAGCCGATGGATCCGGTGAAGGCGTTGAGGCCGGCCGGCAGGATGTTGCCCAAGAAGCCGAAGGCGCCGCGGCTCTCGACCATCATGGGAACCCCGAACTTCGGCCCCCATGAGGAAAGGACGGCGTGGGTGAGAGAGCCGAGCAAGGTGCCGACCACGATCGCGAGGGCGGTCTCCCAGAAGCTCAGGCCGAAGATGGCCACGCCGAGGACGCCGACGAAGACGGTCGCAAATTCGAGGTTCGGCGAGATCCAGGTCCAGAACAGGTCAATCGGCTTGCCGTGACGTTCGGTGTGGCTGATGAACTCCACGCCGCCGGGCTCTACGGTGGCGACGCGTTCCCCGTATTCGCCCTCACGAATAGGTACGTGTTTTTCGACTTCCTCGATCGACTGCATAGGCGCTTACCCCTACTCAAAACGCCGGCAAAAAGGACGAGCCGAAGTTTAAGGCCGGATTAGCTGGCCGCGCGAGGCAGATTCGCGCTGAGGCGAGCTCAGCCGAAGGCGCCTGCGAGCACCGGACCGCAGCGCACTGGAAGTGCGCGAGGACCGGAGCGGAACGGCAACGCACGGATGAGCCGCCGCAGTAGCGAAGATGCCCGGGCGGATCGGCTGATCCGGCCTTGGGCTGGATTAGGATTCCGTCGATGCTCGATCTGCTGCTGAAGGGCGCCCGTCTGCCGGGCGAGTTCGAGAACCGGGACATCGCCATCAAGGACGGCATGATCAGCGAGTCCGAGCCCGAGGCCCGGCAGACGATCGATCTCGGCGGCGCGCTTGTCACGCCGGCGCTGGTCGAGCCGCACATCCACCTCGACGCGGTTCTCACCGTCGGCGAGCCGCGCCAGAACGAGACCGGCTCGCTGTTCGAGGGCATCGCGATCTGGGGCGAACGCGTCAAGCAGCTGACGGTGGAAGACGTCAAGCAGCGGGTCCGCACCGTACTCCGCTGGCAGCTCGCCAACGGGGTCCAGTTCGTGCGCAGCCACGTCGACGTCTGCGACCCGGAGCTGCGGGCCGTGCGAGCGCTGACCGAGCTTCGCCAGGAGATCGGCGACCAGATGACACTCCAGCTCGTCGCCTTCCCTCAGCAGGGGATCATGTCGTTCGAAGGCGGCGAGGACCTGATGCGCCGCGCTGTGGACATGGGGGTGGACGTCGTCGGTGCCATCCCGCACTTCGAGCTCACGCGCGAATACGGCGAGCAGTCGGTGAAGTTCGCGTTCGCGCTCGCGGCCAACAAGGGCCTGCGCGTCGACATCCACTGCGACGAGACCGACGACGACCACTCGCGCTTCGTCGAGGTGATGGCCGCGGAGACGATTCGCCTCGGCATGGGCGGCCGCGTGACCGCCAGCCATACCACCGCGATGCACTCGTACAACAACGCCTACGCCTACCGCCTGATCAACAACCTCAAGCGCGCGCAGATGCACATGGTCACCAACCCGCTCGACAACTCGACGCTCCAGGGGCGGTTCGACAGCTATCCGATCCGCCGCGGGCACACGCGCGTCAAAGAGCTGCTGTCGGCGGGCGTCAACGTGTGCATCGGTCACGACTCGGTGATGGACCCGTGGTACCCGCTCGGTTACGGGGATCCGCTGCAGGCCGCCTTCGTGCTCGCCCATTACGGGCAGATGTCGGGTCACGGCGAGCTGCGGACGCTGATGGACATGATCACGTGGAACCCGGCGTCGGCACTCGGGCTGGAGAAGTACGGCCTGCTGCCTGGTTGTCGCGCCGACCTGTGCGCGTTCGCGGCGCCGACGGAGATCGACGCCATCCGCCTGATCGCGCCTCGCAAGCTGGTTTTGAGAGGGGGCAAGATCGTGGCTCGCACCGAGCCCGAGCGCACCACCGTGATGTGGGACGACCGCGAAGAGCTCGTCGACTTCCTCAAGCCGTCGAAGACCCCCGCTTTGTCCGGCTAATCAGGTCCAAAGACCTCTCAAAACCCCGGATTGGCGCGCCTATCCGGGGATTCCGAGTCAGCTCAGGGCGTAGATCCCCGGCAGCTCTCGGTACAGGCCGGCGTAGTCGAGCCCGTACCCGATCACGAACCGGTCGGGAATGACGAAACCGACAAAATCGATCGGCACGTCGATCTCGCGCCGCGCCGGACGGTCGAGCAACGCGGCGACGCGTAGCGACGCGGGCTTCAGCTTGCGAAAACGCCGAAGGATGGTGTCGATCGTGCGGCCCGAGTCGACGATGTCCTCTACGAGCAACACGTGCCGTCCGGCCAGCGCGCCCTCGACCATGTGCGCGATCTTCACGCGGCCGCTGGTGGTCGTGCTCGCCCCATAGCTGGCGGCGCGCACGAACTCGAGCTCAGCCGGGAGCGAAAGGCTTCGCAGCAGATCGGCGGCGAAAACGGTTGCGCCCTTGAGGATGGCGACGAGCACGAGCGGCGTCTCGATGTCGGCGTAGACCTCGGAGATCTCGCGCCCGAGCTGATGCACTCGCTTGGAGATCCGCTCCGAGGAGATCATCGCCCGCCCTGGTGTGCGGCGAGTCCTGCGCGCCCTCTCCACCACACGCTCCGGCACTGAAAGGACAGTCTATGTTGGCTTCGTGCGCAAGGTGTATCGCGGGACGGACATCGAGGTCAGCTTCGATCTCGACATCTGCATTCACGCCGGCGAATGCCTGCGTGGCGAGCCGAAGGTATTCAAGCTGCAACGGCGGCCGTGGCTGCTGCCGGACGGCGGCGATGCCGACATCATCGCGACAGTCGTCGAGCGCTGTCCGAGCGGCGCCCTGCAGTACCGCCGCCTCGACGGCAAGCCGCAGGAGTCCCACGCCGGGCGCACAACGGTCACGCCGATGCGCGACGGACCGCTGCTTGTCGTCGGCGACGTGCAGGTCGCGCACGAGGACGGCACCGTCGAGTCGCTGCCGCGCGCAGCGCTGTGCCGGTGCGGTCAGTCGAAGGTCAAGCCGTTCTGCGACAACTCGCACCTGACGACCGGCTTCCGGGCGCCGGGCGTCAAGTTCAAGATCCACCTCAGTCCTGTGCGGATGGAGCTCGACAACCCGATGGCGAAAGCGGACGACCCCCGCGGCGCGGCGTGATGCACGACGTCGAGCGATTCAGCCGCTGGGCGCCCACCTACGACCGCCACTTCCTCCAGCGGTTCCTCTTTACGCCGGTTCAGGAGACCGTTCTTCGGCTCGCAGCCGAGCAGGTTCCGCAACCCACGGCCATCCTCGACGTCGGGTGCGGCACCGGACGGTTGCTTCGGAGTGCGCAAGCGCGCTTCGCCGGCGCGCGGCTCGACGGCGTCGACCCAGCGCCGGGGATGGTCGAACAGGCCCGCGGGTCGAGTGACGGGATCAACTTCCAGCTGGGATCAGCCGAGAAACTGCCCCATCCGGACGCGGCGTTCGATCTCGTGTTCAGCACGATGACCTTCCACCACTGGGCTGACCAACAGCGCGGCGCTGCCGAGATCGCCAGGGTTCTGCGGACGGGCGGTCGGTGGATCCTCGCCGACTTCGTGGCCACCGGCGTGATGGCCTATGTCACGCGTCTTTTCCGTGTCACGCAGTTTCCCCAACGCGCTCGTCTGGGCGCGATGCTGGCCAGGGCCGGCCTTCGCGTGGTGGCGGAGCGTCGCGTCCGCGCGCAGATTCAGGTTT
>DASTIX010000039.1:0-4806 GCA_035717165.1 Candidatus Dormiibacterota bacterium | reverse complement strand
CAGAACACGTACGGCGTGACCTCCGCGATCACGTCCATGTCCTTGTCGCTCGTGTTCATGTCCGGCGCGCAGCTGTACAGGCCGCCCAGCGAGTTGACGAATGCGCCGAATTCGTGGAGCAAGCGCCTGCGCTGCTCTCCGCGCGGGATGTCCGGCGTGGGCAGTGCGATGACAGCTTTCCCGCCTCCATGCGGAAATGCGACGCATGCGAACTTGAGGCTCATCGCCTCCGACAGCCGCATGCCGTCGGCCAGCGCATCACGTGGGCTCGCGTAGTGCTTCATGCGCGTGCCGCCCGCGGCTTTGCCTAGCGCCGTCGAATGGACGCATATGAACATCCACGCCCCGGAGTCGCGATCCACGTGAACCGAGACGGACTCTCCGTCCCATCCGGCGAGCAGCTCCTGCACGGCAGGAGTCTACTTAGCCGGGCTATGCCGCTTTCGGGTGCTCGACGACCGCGAGGACGCGCGGCGCGACAAACCGTGCCGTGCGCACCACACCGCCGCTGCGCGTGAGCTCACGGACCTCGACGGTCGTACGCGAGCTGCGCACTTCGACGCTGCGACCTGCGCGTTTGGCCTCGATCACGTACTCCCTCGCCGCGCCGTTGCCGGCGTCGACGAGAACTTCGACAAAATCTCCCTTTGCCATACGTCCCTAGTTATTCCCAATTCGAGTTCATCTCACGCGTTCTACAGGAGTGACCGCCGAACCTCCAAAGAAGCCGCGAAGCGTCGAGCAGCTGCGAGAGGCGGCCGCCGGCTGCCACGGCTGCGAGCTCTGGGAGAACGCCACCCAGACCGTGTTTGGCGAGGGCGCGGAGCACGGCCGGCTGATGCTGGTCGGCGAGCAGCCCGGCGACCAGGAGGACCTCCAGGGTCATCCGTTCGTCGGCCCGGCCGGCAAGCTGCTCGAGCGGGCGCTCGACGACGCCGGCATCGACCGCCGGCTCGTCTACGTCACCAACGCCGTCAAGCACTTTCGATGGACGAGACGCGGCAAGCGGCGACTGCACGAGAAGCCGAACGCAGGGCAGGTGCGTGCGTGCAAGCCATGGCTCGACGCCGAGATCGAGGTCGTCCGCCCCGGCCTGATCGTGCTCCTCGGCGCGACCGCGGCCCAGGCCGTGTTGGGTCCCGCGTTCCGGGTCAGCAAGCAGCGCGGCGAAGTCCTGCCCTCGCCTTACGGTGTGCCGGTGCTGGCCACGGTTCACCCATCGTCGATCCTGCGCGCCACGGACGACGAATCTCGTGAGGTCGCAATGTCGTCGTTTATTGCCGACCTCAAGATTGCCGCCAAGCACGCATAACGTCAAAATGCGTCGATCGTGCCGTTTCTCCCACTCGACGCTCAGAACGCGTACCGCGCACGCTACCGGCAGATGCGGCCGGGCTGGAGCCCGAGCGGCGATCAGCTCGAGGCGGTCGTGCGCGGATACGTCACGCGCGACAGCAACGTGCTCGACCTCGGCTGTGGCCGCGGCGGAGTCGCAGAGGTCATCTGGCACGATGTGCGCCTGGCCGCCGGAATCGATCCCGACGCCGCGTCGCTGACCGAGCATCGCGCGCTCGGCATGCCGGTCGTGCGCGGCATCGCGGAGAATCTCCCGTTCGCCAACGACTCCTTCGACGTCGTGGTGTCGGTGTGGGTTCTCGAGCACCTCGTCGATCCCCTCGGGGCGTTCATCGAGATTCGGCGTGTCCTCAGGCACGGCGGCCATTTCGTTTTTCTCACGCCGAATTTGCGCAACCCATTGATGGTCATGAACCGCATAGGCAAGGCGCTTCCCGGTCTGCAGCGCCGCCTGGTGCCCCGCGTGTACGGGCGCGATGAGGCCGACACATTCCCGGTGCAGTACCGCGCCAACACCGAGCGAGACATCAAGAACTATTCGCAGGCGTCAGGCCTGCGAATCCACGACTTGCGCGTGATCGCGGATCCGACGTACGTCGCGATGAACGGGCTGCTGTTCAACGCGTCGGTGATGTCCGAGCGCCTGATGCCGAAGGGGTGGGGAGTACACCTCCTCGGCGATCTAGTCCGGGCCTAGCAGGTATCCCATGCGGCGCGGCGTGCGCGCCAGCTGCGAAATCAGAAAGCCCGGCTCTCGCCCGTGTTCCTCGGCGGTTTCCTTGGCGATCATGGCGCGCCTCACCACCGCCGCTCCCCAAGACCGGAACGGCTCGGGCGGGAATGCGCGCGGCCGGGCGTTGACCATCGGCAATCGCAGCGTGTCGGTGTCCGCGCCCGTGATCAGGTCCGCCAGCACCTGGCCTGCGATGTGTGTGGGCGCGACGCCGTTGCCCGTGTAGCCGGCCGCGTAATAGACGTTGGATTCGCCGGCGCGGCCGAAGGTGGGCAAATGCGTCGGCGAGACGTCGATCGGGCCGCCCCACGCGTCTTCGATAGGCACGTCGGCGAACGACGGAAACATCAATCGAAAGCCTTCGGCCGTCTCGTTCACCGCCCGCGAGTCGTGCGTGAACATGTCGTCGATCGTGCGCCTCGCGCGTCCGCCTCCACCGCCGAACGCGATGCGGCCGTCGTTGGTCGTCCGGAAATAACGGAGTGACGTACGGAAGTCACTGATCAGCTCGCCACCGGTCCATCCGATCTCCTTGATCCGCTCGGGCGCGGGCGCGGTGAGGACGATGTAGCTGCTCCATGCGACCAGGCGGCGGTTGACCTGCGGCCAGCCGACGCCCCAGGCATTGACGGCGAGGACAGCATTAGCTGCGCGCACGGTGCCGCGAGCCGTGACCGCGTTGGTGCCATCGAGGCGAGTAACGGCGGTGTTCTCGTAGATCTTCACGCCGCGCTCGAGGACCACGCGACGCAAACCCCGGACGAGCCGGCCCGGTTGGACCGATGCGCCATCGGGCATGAACGCGCCCCCCCGGAATGCGGGTGAGGAGCACCGCGCCTTCACCTCGGCGGCCGTCAGCTCGCGCAGCTCGTCGCCGGCGCCGACCTCGTGCGCCAGGGCGACCATCTCCTCGCACAACTTCTCGTGCGCAGAGGCGGTGATCGCGTACATGTATCCGCCGCGGCGGTACCAGGCGTCGATGCCGTTCTGCTCGCAGAATTCGCCGATCGCCCGGATGCTCGAGGCGATCGCCCGGCACGCCGCAACAGCGCGGTCCGGGCCATAGAGCGTGACGAGTCCGTCCAGCTCGTCCCACCATCCGCTTGCGAAACCGCCGTTACGCCCGCTTGGACCGCCGCCGCAGATGTCCTGCTCGAGCACGACGACGCCCAGGTTCGGGTTGCGCTCGGTGAGGAAGTAGGCGGTCCACAGCCCCGTGAAGCCGCCTCCGACGATGACGATGTCCGCGTTGACGTCGCCCTCGAGAGGGGGGCAAGGCGTCCCCGGGTCCGCCGCCATGGCTTCTCGGAGCCACCAGCTTCTCTGCCGGCCCGGCGTGAGCGCCGCGCCCGTGAGGTTGAGCGTCGCATTAGATTCAGACAACGACATGAAGCTTGACGCCTACACGGTCGTGCTTTTGTGGCGACCCGCCGGAGCACCGGAGTTGAGCCCGGAAGAGCTCGACCGCCTCCAGGCGGCTCATGTAGCGAGCAACGCCCGATTGCGCGCCGCCGGCCACGCGCTCACCACCGGACCGCTTGCCGAACAGCCCGATCCGGCGTTGCGAGGAATCAACGTATTTGGGACGTCGATCGAGGAGACACGGAAACTGATGGAGCCAGACCCGCTGGTCCAGGCCGGCCGCCTGCGCTTCGACGTCTTCACCTGGTACGTCCCGGCCGGCACGCTCGGCGACCATCCGGCGGCTCAAATCGACGTCTAGTCCGCCAAAATAGCCGGCCATGACATTCACCTCGCTGCTCGAGATCCTGGCCCTCATCGCATTCATCGTCGCGGCGACCGGCTTCACGTACCGCAAGTCCGACCTGATCGGGGCCGGTCTGGCGTTGTGGTCGCTGGCGGAGCTGATCACGCGGCTCACGTCGATCACGCTGAGCACGCTGCTGCTGCTGCTTGCGTTCATCGCATTTGTCGCGGCTGCGATCGGCTGGCGCTACCGCAAGCTCAGCCTGGTTGCGGTCGGCCTGGCGCTGTGGATGCTTTCGCTGCTGATCGGGCCCGTCTTCCACATCGGCTAGAGGTCAGACCTCCTAGCGCGACCCGGCGACACGTCCCGCACCGCCGCCTGTCAGCCGTGCGGCGACGAGCACCGGGATGATCGTGACCAGGATCACGAAAGACACCACCACGTTGACTTCGGGAAGCCGCTGACCGAGCCGGATGGCGCCAAAGATCCATAGCGGCAGCGTGTTCTGGGCGCCCGCGGTGAAGGTCGTGACGATCACCTCGTCGAAGGAGAGGGCGAACGCGAGCATCGCCCCGGCCACGATCGCGGTGGAGATCAGAGGCAGAGTCACGTCTCGAAAGGCCTGAAAACCGTTGGCGCCGAGGTCCATCGCCGCCTCGAGCAGCGAACCCTGAGTGCGACGCAACCGCGCGAGCACGTTGTTGTAGACCACCACGATGCAGAACGTCGTGTGTCCGATCACGATCGTCCACAGCGACAGCTGCCAGCCGCCGAAGCTGAAGAACGAGTTGAGTGCGATTCCGGTGACGATGCCAGGCAGGGCGAGCGGCAGCACGAAGAGCAAGCCCACCGCCTCCTTGCCGAACCACGTCGTGCGGTGAATCGCAAAAGCCGCGCATGAGCCGAGGACGAGCGCCAGTGCAGTCGCCACGAGGCCGGCCTGCAGCGAGAGCGTCAGAGCGCGCCGGATGTCGGGGTCGTTCCAGCTCGAGCTGAACCACTTGAGCGT
>DASTIX010000038.1:0-18228 GCA_035717165.1 Candidatus Dormiibacterota bacterium | reverse complement strand
CTCCTCTTTCCCAGCAGCATCTGAGCGACGTAACGCTCCTCGCGAAATCGAGCACCGCGCCAGAGTCGAAGCACGGTGTCGCGAAGCTCGTCGCACGTCAACTCCTCCTCGAAGACGGTGCGCGTGATCGCGCGAACCTCGGGCAGGTTGATGCCGTAGTACGGCATCGTCGATTTCATGTACGCCTTCATCGCCGCGGCTCGCGCCGGATCGGCTGCGGCCTTCATCTTCCGCCGCAGCCGCGCGATCACGGCTCCGGGATGTACCGCGCCCGTTCCGGCACGCCGTGGTCGTCGACCTCCAGCACCCACGTCGATCCTTTGCCGTAGCCACCCTCGCCCGGCCGGATGATCTCGCGGGCTACGAGGTCTTCCAGCAGCTCCCACACGATGTCGCCGTGAGTGCTCAGGACGGCATTCCCCAGCGACCGATCGGTCAGAAACTCGCGCAGTCCGTCGAGGCCCTGTCCTTCCTCCAGCGACGGTGATTGCTTGACCTCCGTGCGGCGTACTCGCGCCAGCGGCTCGACGGTCTGGACGCACCGCAGGTATGCGCTGGAAAAGATGTCGGAGACGTCGAGCTTCTTGAAGACGTCGACCAGCGCCTCCGCCTGCTTGAACCCTTTCTTCGTCAGCGGCCGAAGGCGGTCGTCGCCCGACCACTCTTCCCGGTCCCCGGCCTTGGCATGGCGGACGACGTAAAAGGTCCTGCTCAGGGCATCCAGTCCCGCAGCTTCTTGCGGTCGAGCGATTTCCAGACCTTCTGCCACTTCGCACGAGCGTCGCGCGCGGCGATGCTTTCGAGCGCGATCAGCTGCCCGGCGACGAACGCGCGGCGGCCGGTGATCCTGGCCGCGCGCAGCCACGACTGGGCGGTGACGCTGTCCTGGTGCTCGCCGAGGACCGTCTGCAAACGTGCGGCGGCTTTCGCGAAGGCGTCCGCGCCCGGCCCCGCCACCGGGGCGACGGCTTCGGCCGCATACCGTGCGCGCTTGGCCAGGATCCGGATGCGGTGCAGCTCGGAGTCGGCGGGGTTGCTGGGAAGCTGACGCACCGCGGACCGAAGCCTCCGCCAGGGCGTCGTCGCCAGCGCTGGAAGGACGGTCGCCGCGGGTTGCTCGGCGTCGGGCAGCGTCGCGGGCGCGTGCGCGGCCGCGACCAGGCTTTCCAGCAGGTCGATGTAACGCTGCGAGTCGAGATCCTCCTTGAGCTTCTTGCGCAGCTCGTCGATCTCGATCTCGAGGAGGTGCAGCAACGCGGCCGCGGAGCGCATGTCGTGGCTCGGGAGCGACATCGAAAGTTCGCGCAACCGGTCGAGAAGCACCTCGCGGTCGCGCACCGCTCCGAGGCTGAGCGCGAGCCAGCCGAGCTCCGACCGCAGCGGCTCCGTCCACTCGATCTCGAGCATCGGCGCGAACGTGCGCAGATGCGACCGCAGCTTGCGCGTCGCAACGCGCGCCTGGTGCACGGCCTCGGGATCACGGCCCGTGCGCACGAGAGGATCGTGGTGCAGGAGCGCGGCGACCGATTCGGCGATGGCGTTGCGTATGACGTCGCGCGCCGGGGCGTTTGGCAGCAATGGCTCGGTGGCGACCTCGGCCGGCTCGATCGCGCGCGGGCCGAGCGCGCGAATGTGCTTCGGCGTCGGGTCGGGCGCGCCGGCTCCGGCGCTGCGCAGGCGCGTCACCAATGGGGTGATGACGGCGTCCGCACCGTCCTCTCCGGGCACCTCGACCTCGATCTCGCGGAATCGCGCCGCGACGCGCCGGCCATCGCGCACCGACACTTCGTCGTCGACCACCTCGGCGACGCGGACACCTGTCGCATCGACCAGGCGCACGCGGCGGCGCACCGTGGAAAGCCGCGCGACCGGCACGAGCTCCGCCCTGCGCACGTACGCGCGCACAACCTCCAGCGCCGCGGCCGGCGGCGTGCGGGCCCCTCCCTCGTACGTCAGCTCGTCGCGCTCGAGCACCGCGGCCGGCTTGCTTTGCGCCGGCGCCGGCGGTGCGAGCTTCAGGGTCCAGCCCTCGCCCGCGCGATGCCGCAGCGACACGCCCCATCGCGCCAGGCGAAGGTCGAGCGTGTCGAAGTAGACGGTCTCGAGGCGGACTGTTTCCGACGGTCCCACGGCGACGCCTTCGATCACGCCGGCGAGGTCCGGTAGATGAAAGGCTGGGCCGGCCCCGAGCTTTACCTCGCGCTCGAGCACTCTTCGACCTTAGCTGTGAGGTACGCCGCTCAGCCCGTTGCCGTGAGCGCTTTCGAGCGCCATCTCCTTGAACCGGTTGTGCGAGCTCACACCCCTCACCGTCGGCACCTTGCGCCATGAACCCTCGGGACCGAGCTCCGCCGCAAGCACATCGTCGGCGAGGTAGACGTCGAGGATCTGCTGCAACCGCTGCCGGAGCTTCGAGTCGGTGACGGGCACGACCGCCTCGACGCGACGGTCGAGGTTGCGCTGCATCAGGTCCGACGAGCCCAGGTAGTACTCCGGGCGTCCGCCGTTGCCAAACATGAAGACGCGCGAATGCTCGAGGAACTGGCCGACGATGGAGCGCACGCGGATCCGCTCGGAAAGGCCGGGTACGCCAGGTCGCAGCGCGCACATGCTGCGGACGATCAGGTCGATCTGCGCGCCGCGTTGCGACGCGGCGTAGAGCGCGTCGATGGTCTCCGGATCGATCAGGTTGTTGACCTTGATGATGATCCGACCGCCGACCACGCCCTCGCGCTCGATGAGCTGCGCGATGCCGTGGCGCAGGTTCGTCGGAGCGACGAGCAGCTTGCGGTAGCGGCTCTGGCGGCTGTAGCCGGTCAGCAGGTTGAACAGCTCGGTGACGTCGGCGCCGAGGTCGCTGTCCGCGGACAGCAGGCTCACGTCCTCGTAGATCCGGGCGGTGCTCGGGTTGTAGTTGCCGGTGCCGACGTGCAGGTAGTGCTGGATGTGACCGCCCTCGCGCCGGACCACCAGGGTGACCTTGGCGTGGGTCTTCAAGCCGAGCAGCCCGTAGACGACGTGGACGTTCGCTTCCTCGAGCGCGCGGGCCCAACCGATATTGGCCTGTTCGTCGCCTCGAGCCTTGATCTCGACCAGCGCGACCACCTGCTTGCCGCGCTCCGCAGCCCTGATGAGCGCACGCACGATCGGGCTCGCCGGGCCTGAGGTCCGGTAGAGCGTCTGCTTGATCGCAAGCACCTCGGGGTCGCTGGACGCATGGTCGATGAACGCCTCGACCGAGGTCGCAAACGAGTCGTAAGGATGATGGGCGAGGACGTCGCCCGCGCGCAGCACGGCAAAGAGGTCCGGGACCTCGGCCGCGATTCCGCGCAGGCGAGGCTGCGTGGTCGGCGTCCAGGTCTCCTCTTTGAGATCGGGACGGTCGAGGCCGGTGAGGAACCACAGGCTGCCCATGTCGAGCAGGCCGTCGACCTGGTAGATGTCGGCCGGCTGCAGCTCGAGCTCTCGCGTCAGCAGCTCGAGCACCTCCGGCGACATGTCGGGGTCGACCTCGAGCCTCACGACCCGAGCGTGCCGCCGGCGCCGCCGCAGCTCCGTCTGGATGGCGGCGAGAAGGTCCTCGGCATCGCTGTCGACGTCGTCGAGGTCTCCGTCGCGCGTGACCCGGAACGGGCTGTGGGAGACGATCTCCATTCCGGGGAAGAGCGCCGTCAGGTGCAGCGCGATCACATCCTCGAGAGGCACGTAGCGCTCTCCCTCGACTATTGGGATGAAGCGCGGCAGCACCGGCGGAACCTTGACCCGCGCGAAGCGCTGCTGCTTGCGCTGCGGGTCGCGAACCATGACGGCGAGGTTGAGCGAGAGGTGCGAGATGTACGGGAACGGGTGCCCTGGGTCGACGGCAAGGGGAGTCAGGACGGGAAAGATCTGCTCCCGAAAAACCGTGTGCAGCTGGGCAAGCTCTTTCTTGTTGACCTCGTCCGCACGGACGATCGTGATGCCCGCCTGGCCGAGCGCCGGCAAGAGGTCGCGCCGGTAGATTCGGACCTGGCGCTCGACGAGCCCTTCGACCCGCGAGCGGATGGCCTTGAGCTGGTCGAGCGGCGACATCCCATCGGGGGAAGCGACCGCGATCGCGGCCAGAACCTGCTCTTTCAGACCGGCGACGCGGACCTGGAAGAAGTCGTCGAGGTTCTGGCCGAAGATGGCGAGAAAACGAACCCGCTCGAGGAGCGGAAGCTTTGAGTCCTCGGCCATGGCCAGCACCCGCTCATCGAAGTCAAGCCGCGACAGCTCGCGGTTGATGTAGCGGGTTCCAGCGGGGGCGAGGACCGGAGAAACGTCAGGCTCGGGGTGGGCTCCGACCGCCACGACCACACTCTAACGGCTGGAGATCGGATCTAGGTTAGGCGCCGGTTAAGTCTGGTTGACACCAACTTCGACCTGTACGTTGGGGCCGGCGGGCACCAGCCCCAACGTCAGGCGGTGATGGTGGTCAGGCGCCCAGGGCAGCGACGACGTTCGAAAAAACGTTCGCAATCTGCTGGCCCATGGTCAAAAGAATCACGATGACGACGATCGAGACCAAAACCAGGATCAGGGCGTACTCGACCATGCCCTGGCCGCTCTGCCTGCGGCTTGTCCGCCTAGGCATATTCATCTTTCCTCCTTTCGCGCGCTGTCGGCGCGGATGTTGCTGAACCGTACTCCGTCTAACGCTCGAGTTCCGCGTTTATTAAGCGATCACAATCGCAATCTTTTGTAATCAGATCCATAAGCTCGACTAATATCTCGGGCCATGTCTCGACCGGGCTTCACCCTCGAGCAAATGCGTTCGTTCGTCGCGGTGGCGGACAGAGAGCATATTTCGAAGGCAGCCGCCTCGCTGTTCCTCACCCAGGGGGCCGTGACGCAGCAGATTCGCCATTTCGAGAAGGCCGTCGGGCTGCAGCTGCTGGAGCGGGACGGGCGCCGGGTCAGGCTCACGGACGCTGGACGGACACTCGCCGAGTCGTGCCGCGCGGCACTCAGGTCCGTCGCGGTCGTCGACGACTCGGCCCGTGCGCTGAAAGACCTCCAGGCCGGCTCGATCCACGTCGGGGGCAGCCCGACGTGCGCGAGCTACTACCTCCCGGTTCACCTCGCCGAGTTCACCCGGCGCTATCCGGCGGTTCGCCTCGACGTCGACGTTGCACCGACCGCCGAGCTCAACCGGCGCGTCGTTTCGGGATCCCTCGACTGCGCATTGATCGAAGGCGAGCCCGATCCCGTTCTGCAGTCGCGCGTGGTGTCCCCGGACGAGCTGCTGCTGGTCGTGCAGCGCGACCACCCGCTGGCGCAGCTGGAGCGTGTCACTCCAGCGGACCTCTCGCGCTATCGCTACATGCGCCGCGGCCCCGAGTTCTCGGCTGAGGCGCACGTCCGCACGGTGCTCGGCGACGTCTACGACCGCATCGAAGCGCTCAACCTCGGTCATCCCGAGTACGTGCGCGCGGCCACGATCGCGGGGCTCGGTTTCGCCGCGCTTTCGAAGCGAGCGGTCGCCGCCGATCTCTCGAGCGGGATTCTCAAGCAGCTTCCGTTCCCGCCGATCATGCGCGCGATCACCGCCGTCAGGCGCGAAGCGAAGGGCGGACCGGCGCAGGAGGCGTTCTGGGATCTGATCACCGGCAGCGCCCTCGCCTCATCCGCGAAAATCGCGGTCAATGGGGACCGATCCTGAGGCGGTGATCGAAACACGCGGTCTGCGCCGCGTGTTCAAGTCCAGGCAGCGTGAGGTGGTCGCCGTCGCCGGCGTCGACCTTCGCGTCCAGCCTGGCGAGATCTTCGGCTTTCTCGGACCCAACGGCGCCGGCAAGACGACGACGCTCCGCATGCTCGCGACCCTGCTGCCGCCTAGCGGCGGCAGCGCCCGGGTCGCCGGGTGCGAGCTCGCGACGCAGCCGGCCAGGATCCGGGAGCGCATCGGATACGTCGGTCAGGCCGGCGGCGCCGACCGCGAGATCACCGGCCGTACGGAGCTCGTCTTTCAGGGACGGCTTTACGGAATGCCGGTCGCCGCCGCGCAACGTCGCGCAGCGGAGCTGATCGCGATGCTCGAGCTCGAAGGCGCAGCCGACCGTAAGGTCGCGACCTACTCGGGTGGACAGAAGCGGCGCCTCGACATCGGACTCGGCCTGGTTCACGACCCGCAGCTGCTGTTCCTCGACGAACCGACCACCGGCCTCGATCCCCAGAGCCGAGCGCGCGTCTGGGACGAGGTGCGCAAAATGCACGACCGCGGCGTGACGGTCTTTCTCACGACGCACTACCTCGACGAGGCGGATGCGTTGTGCGATCGCATCGCCATCATCGACTACGGAAAAATCGTCGCCGAGGGCACGCCTGAGGAGCTGAAGCGCGCGGTCGCGGGCGACGTGGTGAAGCTGAGCGTCGCCGGCGACCAGCAGCGCGCGTTCGACTTGATCCGCGATCAGGAGTTCGTGCGCGAGGCAAAGCTCGAGGACGGCTCCGTCCATCTATATGTGGACCGCGGCGAGATAGCGATGCCGGCCATTCTTCGCATCCTGGACGCCGCGAATCTGGAGCTCGTGACCGTGGAGCTGCATCGCCCCAGCCTCGACGACGTCTTCCTCCGCCAGACCGGCCGGTCGTTGCGCGAGACGGCGGCATGAAGCTGCTGCGCGACACATGGCTCGTCTTCGGCCGCTACTTCGGCATCTTCATCCACAACCCGGTGTGGGTCCTCGTCGGCGTCCTCCAGCCGGTTCTCTATCTCCTGCTCTTCGCGCCGTTGCTCAAACCGCTCGCGGCCATTCGCGGCTTCCCGCCCGGCGGGGCCTACAACGTGTTCGTGCCGGGGCTGCTCGTCCAGCTCGGGATGTTCGGCGCGGCGGGTGTCGGCTTCAGCCTCATCTCCGAGCTGCGGATGGGCGTGATCGAGCGCCTGCGCGTCACGCCCGTCAGCCGGGTTTCTCTGCTTTTCGGCCGTGCGCTCCGCGACATGCTCACGATCGTCGTGCAGTCGCTCATCCTCATCCTGATCGCGCTGCCTTTCGGCCTGAGCATCAACCCACTTGGCGTCGTCATCGTGCTGGCGCTGATCGGGCTCATCGGTTTGCTGACTGCCTCGATCGCTTATGCGGTGGCGCTGGCCGTGAAGAGCGAGGACAGCTATGCACCGATCGTCTTCACCGCAACGCTCCCGATCCTTCTCCTATCCGGCGTCCTGCTCCCGATGGCCATCGCGCCGCAATGGCTGCAGAACATCGCCCACGTGAATCCCCTCCTGTATGCCGTCGACGCGTCGCGGGCGATCTTCCTCGGCCACCTCACCGACCCGAGCGTGGCCAAGGGGGTTTTCATCCTGGCGCTGCTCTCCGCGGTCGCGGTCGTGATCGGCGCCCGCCAGTTCGGGAGGGCAGTGGCCTAAACCGGTTCACTGTCTGGCAGCAGATGGGGTTGCTCGGCTGATCCGGCGAGTCGATCCCTCAGGCGCACGAGCAGCGGATGCAGCTCGGACGCGTTGGTGATTCCTCCCGTCTCGAAGCCCCACTCGCGCTTGGCCAGGATGAAGGGATGGAGCTGCTGGCCGCCGATCGAGCCGTGGCCGCCAACCTGCGCTTCGAAGTTCACCTGCTTGCTGCCGTCGTAGGCGCCGAACAAAACGAGGTCGCCTGCGCGCTCAAAGCTGTTCAGGCGCCTCAGCTGCCGGCCGAGCACGTCGGGTTCATCGAAACGGGACAGAACGCCAGCCGTTTCGCGCGTCAACGGATCACCTAGCGGAGACTGACTCGCCGCCGTGGTGAGCATGCCCTTGGTCATGACGACACCGATCTGCTCGAGGGCCGCGAGCTTGGTGATCAATCCTGGAAACGTGGCTTCGACCTGCGCGTGATCGAGCCGTCCGCGGAATTCCCGGACGTACACGTGGGCGAGACCACCGGAGTAAGTGATCTCCACCGGTTTGCCGTCTGGCGGTCCGAACACGCCGCCGCGATGCTCCGTCACCCTGTGGCCGGGCAGCCATTCAGAGACGAATTGCCCCAGGCTCTTGCCCGCGGACGACACAAACGGCGTTGTCTCGACCTGGCCATGATCGGAGAGGACGGCGATCTCGTACTTATTCGCCGCGCGTTCGGCGGCGAGCCGAATCGTGCTGTCGATGTGGCGCAGCACCCGCAGCGTGTTCGGATCGGTCGGCCCAAATGCGTGCGCGGCCTCGTCATACGTGTAGAAGCACGCGTAGATCACGGGTAGGCCCTCGTCCATGGCCTGCAGGAGCGCGAAACGCGTCAGGTGATGGACGAGCACCTCGTGATAGATGTCGGCGACGACGTATACGTTCGCCGGCCGGCGGCCGGCGAACCGTGCTCGCAGGTAGTCGCGCGTGATGCGGAAGAGCGCGAGCCCTCCGTGGCGAATCCAGAAGTAGAGCGTCACGGGGTTGAGCAAGAAAGCCGCGATGGCGCGGCCGCCCGCGTCGTGTTCGTCCGGGCGGTGGCGCTCGCGATAGCGAGGGCCGAAGCGGTCAGTCGCCCCCGCACGGTACAGGGCGGCGATGCATGCGCCGCCACTGGTCAGCGGCTCACATCCTTTGAAGTAGCGATCCGCGACCAGGTCGAAGGTCGAGCCCTCGCCGAATGCGATCAGCGCATCGGTGGGCTTGTCCCACCATCGATACGAAGGAATCTCCGAGTTGTCGCCGAAGAGAATCCCCGCCTGGGCAAACGGTGTCGTGGAAGGAACGCCGCATCGGTAGCCGAGAGCTTCGTAGCCCTGGCTGTCGATCAGCCGTGCTACGAACGGCATGTGGCCGAGCTTGATTGCTTCGAGCAGCCTCGCGTGACTGAGACCGTCGACATGGATGACGACCAATCCCGTTCCGCCGGACATCGAGATTCTCTACGGGATCGGCTGCGCGCGAATCGCCGAGTTCGAGCGGAACATGTGCGCGAGGTCGTGAGTGTATCGCTCGCTCGGCGTGTACCTGTACTCGCGAACCGTCTCGCATACCTGGACCCAGTACTCGCTGTAGAACGAGTCGCGGCCTTTCTGCTGCGCGATCAGATGCTCGGCGTTCGTCCGCCACGTCTTCAACGCCTCGTGAGACTGGAACCTCGCGACCACGATGCCGTCGCCGTCTTCTCCCTCGTAACTGTTGTACGAGATGAAGCCGGGAATGCCGGCCACGATCTCGCGCATGCGTGCCGAGGTGCGCGAGTAATCCTCGGCGTCCAGGTCGTCACGACCGTTGATGGAGAACAGGACGACAACCATGCCTCGCCACCTCCATAACTGGTCGGGGAGGCGGGATTTGAACCCGCGACCCCCTGGCCCCCAGCCAGGTGCGCTTCCGAGCTACGCCACTCCCCGACGGAGCAGTAATCGTACTAGGCCTCCCGAAACCGGCTTTTCGGTCACTGCCGGCTCGCGTATGCGACCAGGCTGCGATGTGTCTGCGAGAAACCGGCCTCTCGTAGAGCAGACCTCAATGGCGACTCCATCACCGAAACGCCGTCCACCTTTTGCAGCTCGACCTTTCCCGCGCTGGTCGCCGCCGCGATGAGAGCCTGCAGATGCGCGAGATGCACCTCGCCATTGGTGAGAAGCGAACGCCCACCACGCTCGAGGTACAGGACCAGCCGGCCGTCGTCGATCACGCAGTAGGCGCCGGCGGCTCGGCTCATGCGGCCATCGGCATGCGGCCACGGCAGCATCGTTCCGAATGCATTCGCGGGATCGGTCGCCGCGAGTGCCACGATTCCTGCCCCTGATTCACGCAGCGATCGCAGTCGGTCGACCGCGCCCGGCAGCGCAAACTGCGAACCGCCCAATCCCTCGATGAAGTACCCGCGCCGGATTCGGCCCGACTCTTCCATCGCGCGAAGGACCGGATAGAGACTTGCGAAGCCGCCGGGCCAACCCTCCGCGACGACCGCCTCGCGCGTCAGCACACCGTGTCGCTGCAAGAGAACGCCGGCCTCCGAGTGCAATCGTTCCGTGGCGTTCGCACCGGCGCCGACGATGTCGCTGACGAGCGACCAACGCCCGGTCGCACGTGGTTGCGTGAGACGCGGCATACGCGGCCGGGAGGTCGGGCGTCGGGCCATGGGACCCAGCAGCCGCAGTGGGCTGAACGTGTCGTTTGTCACCTCGCCTGACCACACGAGGTCCCAGAGGGCGTCGAGCATGACGTCCTCGTCGCCACCTCCGCACGCGTTGTAGATGTCGCGGAAGAAGCTCGCACCGCGTGATTGGAGATGCACCCGGATCCTGTCGTGCACCTCCGACTGCGGCGTGTCCACGGGTGAAGGCACGAGACGCGGAGCGTCCCCGCGCAGGTACAGCGCGACACGACCGTCACTGGCACCGAGCGAGCCTCGACCGACCCACACCACCTCGCCCATCGACACGAGCTCATCGAGCAGGCGCGGCGCGTAGTTCGCGACACGCGACGCGATGACGTCTCGCTCGATCACGGTCGCGGGCAAAGCGAGGCCCTGCAGCTGGAAGACGACCTCCATCAGCCGGTCCATTCCGCCGGCCTTGACTCCGATGCCATGCCACGCGGGGAGGAATCGGGCGACCGCATCCGGCGGTACAGACTCGATCTCGCGTCGCAGCGCCGCAAGCGATCGGCGGCGCAGCATCCGCAACACGTCGGGATGGCAATACTCGCGTCCCTCGGCCACCCTGCGAAATTCGCCTGCGACCACCTCACCTCGCGAGGCGAGCCGCGACAGAGCCTGCTCGACCGCAGGCGACGGGAGCGCCCAGCGCTTGGCCGCGTCGGCGGTGACAAAGGGCACGTGCGTCCGCGCGTAGCGGCGGAGGAGCGACTCGAGCGGATTCTGGCCGGGATCGAGGAAGACGTCCGGCAGGCCGATCGGCAGACTCGCTCCGATCGCTTCGCGGTACCGGCCCCCGTCCTCGGCGGCGATCCATCTCGACTCGCCCGCGACACGCACGAGAACGGCGCGGCGTTCGCGCTCGAGGCTGCGCAGCCATTCGGAGGCGACGCCTCGCGACACCGCCTCCTCGTCGCTCAGGTCGCCAAGGCGGACGAGAAGGTCGTGCGCTTCATCAGGGTCGCGCGGAAATCGCTCGGGCAAAAGCCCCTGCAGTTCGAGCTCAACGGCGGCGATCGCATCGGGATCGAGCAGCTCGCGGAGGTCCTCGCTTCCCAGCAGCTCGGCCAGCAGATCGCGGTCGAGCGTCAGTGCCTGCGCTCGGCGCTCCGCCAGCGGTTGATCGCCCTCGTACATGTAGACGGCGACGTACGAGAAGAGAAGAGAGGACGCGAACGGCGACGCGCGCTCGGTGTCGACCGCGACCACGCGAATTTCGCGCGAGCGGATCTTCCGCAGCAGGTCCGTCAGGGCCGGCATGTCGAAGTGCTCGCTCATGACCTCGCGCCACGTCTCGGCGAGGATCGGGAAATCCGGATATTGACCCGCGACCTGTAGCAAGTTGGCGCTGCGCATTCGCTGCTGCCAGAGCGGGGTTCGCTGGCCTGGCCTGCGCCGAGGCAGAAGCAGGGACCGGCCCGCGTTCTCACGGAAACGTCCTGCGAACAGCGCCGACGCCGGCAGCTGCGCGGTGACGAGCGACTGCACTTCCTCGGGGTCGAGGATCAGCTCTTCGAGGCTCGGCGGCGATTCCACTTCGGGCAGCTGCAACGCGATGCCGTCGTCCGTCCACAGCGCGCGGACATCCACTCCGAGCCTTTCCTGCAGACGCGCCTCCAGCGCGAGGGCGAGCGGCGCGTGGACGCGGCCTCCGAATGGCGTATGCACGCAGACGCGCCAGTCGCCGACTTCGTCGCGGAAGCGCTCGACGACGATCGTCCGATCGTCCGGGACCGTTCCCGTAGCCGCCGCCTGGTCATCGAGGTAGGCCAGGAGGTTCTTGGTCGCGAGGTCGTCAAAGCCCGCCCGTTCGCGCAAACGCTTGGCCGCCGACTCGTGGTCGGTCGCGCGCAGCTCGCGCACCATCTTGCCCAGGGCCGCTCCCAGCTCGACGGGGCGGCTCGGCGCGTCCGCCTTCCAGAACGCGATCTTGCCGGGCTCCCCAGGTGCAGGCGTGACGATGACCTGGGAGGGGGTTATGTCGACGATCCGCCATGTCGAAGCGCCGAGCACGAACGTTTCGCCGACGCGCGTCTCGTACACCATCTCCTCGTCGAGCTCGCCGACGCGCCGGCCGTCGTCAACGAGGTTCACCGTGTACAGCCCGCGATCGGGAATCGTTCCTGGATTGGTGACGGCGAGGCGCTGTGCGCCGGCCCGCCCTCGGATCTTGCCGGCCACGCGATCCCATACGATCCGCGGCCGCAGCTCGACGAACTGGTCGGACGGATAGCGCCCGCTCAGCATGTCCAGGACCGACTCAAAAGCGCGCGGGCCGAGGTCGCTATACGGGTAGGCGCGGCGCACGACACGCCCGAGCGTTTCGACCTCCCATTCGTCAAGCGCGCACATGGCGACGATGTGCTGCGCCAGCACGTCGAGCGGCCGCCGCGGCACCACGGTCGATTCAATGCGACCCTCGAGCATTCCCTCGACCACCGCGGCCGACTCCAGGAGGTCGCCACGGAATTTGGGGATCACGACGCCACGGGACACTTCCCCCACCGAGTGCCCCGCGCGACCGACCCGCTGGATGCCGGCCGCGACGCTCGGTGGCGACTCGATCTGCAGCACGAGATCGACCGCACCCATGTCGATGCCGAGCTCGAGGGTCGAGGTCGCGACCAGGCCGCGCAGCCGTCCCGCCTTCAGCTCGTCCTCGATGAGCAGTCTTTGCTCCCGCGCGATCGAACCGTGATGAGCTCGCACCATCTCTTCTTCCGCGAGCTCGTTGATCCGTGCGGCGATGCGCTCCGCGAGCCGGCGCGAGTTGACGAAGACGATGGTCGAGCGATGCTGCCGGATCAATTCGAGAAGGCGCGGATAGATCGCCGGCCAGATGCTGTTGAGGCCTTTGGCGCTGTCCTCGTCCTCCGCGGTCAGCCGCGTCATGTCCTCGACCGGCACCTCGACACTGACGTCCATCGTCTTCAGCCGTCCGGCATCGACGATCGCGACATCCCTGTCCGCCCCGCCGAGGAATCGACCCACCTCCTCGAGCGGCCGCTGCGTCGCCGAGAGACCGATCCGCTGAGGTTCCACACGCGTCAGCTCGCACAGCCTCTCGAGGCTCAGCGCGAGGTGGCTGCCGCGCTTGGTCGAGGCCACCGAGTGAATCTCGTCGACGATCAGCCATCGCACAGGGGCCAGGATCTTGCGGGCGGCGCTCGTGAGCAGCAGGAAGAGCGACTCGGGTGTCGTGATGAGGATGTCGGGCGGATGGCGCTCCATGGTCCGGCGCATCTCGGCCGGCGTGTCGCCCGTGCGGATTGCCACGGCGATGTCCGGAGCGGTGCGGCCGGCCGCTTCGATCTGATGGCGTATTCCCACCAGCGGCGACCGGAGGTTGCGATCGACGTCGTGGGCGAGCGCCTTGAGCGGCGACACATAAAGGACGCGACAGCGGTCGGCCTCGGCCGGCATCGGTTCCGATGCCAGGCGATCGAGGCACCAGAGAAATGCCGCGAGCGTCTTGCCGCTCCCGGTGGGCGCGGCCATGAGGACGTGCCGCCCCGCCGCGACCTCCGTCCAGCCCCGTTCCTGAACCGAGGTCGGCTCCGCGAACGAGGCGCGAAACCACTCGCGGACCGCCGGAGAAAAGAGGTCTAGAGCCTGCCCCACGCGATCAAGTTTGACGAGTTATGAAGCTACAAACAAGTGTTCTTAACACTCAAAGGGTCGGCGATGGCCACGAGGGGATCAGCTGCACGAGCCCCGCCGACAGCCACGTCAGCCGGTCGGTGAGTAGGAGGAGGCCCATCACGAGCAGGACTGCGGCCGACGCGACGTTGATGGCTCGCCGGTGCGCGTTGACGAACGCGATCAACGGTCGCGCGCCCTCGAATGCAACCGCCAGCACGAGAAACGGAACGCCCAGCCCGAGGCAGTAGGCGATCATCAGGCTCAGCCCCTGCGCCGTCGTCCCGAGCGTCACCGCCGAGCTCAAGACGGCGCTCAAGGTGACGCCGATGCACGGCGTCCAGCCGCTGGCGAAACCCATCCCGAGCAAGAAGCCGCCGGCAGCGCCACCGCCCTGCGGCGCCACCTTCATCACCCGATACTCGCCCGCCAACCATGGGATGCGGATCAAGCCCGCAACCTGAAGCGCCATCACGATCACGAGGGCTCCCGCCACAACGGGGACGAATGCCCGAAACGGTTGCACCGCCAGCGAGAAGACATAGAAGAAGAGGATGAAGATCAGCGAAAGCCCGGCGACGAACGCGGCCCCTGCGACCGCGATTGAATCGGCGCCTGCCCGGCGCGCGCCGAGATACGCGAGGTAGGCCGGGACCAGCGGCAGCACGCACGGCGACACGAACGACGCGAGCCCGGCGAGAAACGCGATCGCCGGGTTGAGGCCGCTCAGCATGCTGTGGTGGACTCGCGCGCCAGCTCGGCGATGGCGTCGACGACCTGCGACCAGACCCGTCTTGGAATGTCGTGGCCCATGCCGGCGATCTCGAGCATGCGCGCTCCGGGAATCGCCGCAGCCACCCGCCGGCCGTTGTCGACGGGCACGAGGATGTCCGCGTCGCCGTGCACGACAAGGGTCGGAATGCGCAGCTCGCGTAAGCGCTGCAGGCGGCCCGGGGCGGCGGCGATCGCCTGGAGCTGGCGCATGAAGCCGGCCGGGTGATAGGCGCGATCGACCGCTGCTGCCACCTTTGCGCGTTCGTATTCCGGGTCGAACGGATCGGCCGGGCCCAACAGTGCCTTCTTCGACGACAGCCCAAGAGCGATGCGCTCTTCGCGCGCATCCGGCGCCGGCGCCATGAGCACGGCGAGTCCCTCGGCCGTGGGCTGAACCTGGTCGGCACCGTTTGGACCCGAGATCATCGACGTCAGGGTGAGGACGCGGTCCGGATGATTCAGCGCCACCAACTGTGCGATGAATCCCCCCATCGAGGCGCCGGCGATGTGCGCCGCGGAGATGTCAAGAGCGTCGAGCAGGCCGACCGCGTCCTCGGCCATGTCGTCGAGCGTGTAGACGGCGTCGCGGCTCATCCATGTCGACCGCCCGGCGTCGCGGTTGTCAAAACGGATGACGAAGAAGCCATGCTCGACGAGGAGGCGACAGAAGTCTTCTTCCCAGCTGATCAGCTGTGTGCCGAGACCCCCGATGAGCAGGAGGGGTGCGGCGGAGCGGTCGCCGAACGTCTCGTACTCGATCTCGATTCCGTTCGATTGGGCACGCGGCATCGGCCCCATGCTACTAATCCCATGTGACCAGGCCACTCCCGGCGCGCTCGACTGTCGAGAAGCGCTACACCTGGAATGCAGAGAGCGTGTTCGCCGACGAGGCGGACTGGGAGCGGGCAGTCGGGACCGTGCTTGCCTGGCTGCCGGACCTCACCGAGTTCAAGGGTCATCTCGGCGACTCCCCTGACTCGCTTGCGGACTGGTTCGACGCCAACGAGCGCGCGCGGCGCCTGATGGCCAAGGTGATCGTCTACAGCACGATGTCCTACTCCGTGGACGTCGGCGACACGGCCGCCTCTGCGCGGACGGACCGAGCGCGGTCGGTGGCGGCGCAGCTCGGAGCCGCCGCCTCCTTCGCGGTGCCGGAGATGCTATCGATAGGGCTCCCCAAGCTGCGCGCGTGGGTCGCCGATTCGCCGCGTCTCGCCCATCTAACTCATTACTTCGACGTCCTGGAGAAACTGCAGAAGCGAATTCGGAGCGCTGAGGTCGAGGAGCTGCTGAGCCAGGTCGTCGACCCCCTTGCGACCGCGCTCTCAGTCCACAGCGTCCTCGCGAACACCGATCTCAAGTTCGCACCCGCGGTCGGCCGGCATGGAGACCTGCACGAGGTCGCCCAGGGCACCATCGCGTCTCTGCTCACCAATCCCGACCGCGAGGTGCGCCGGACCGCCTTCGAGAGCTATGCCGATGAGCACCTCCGCGCCCGACATGCGATGGCGGCGAGCATCGCCGGGGCGGCGAAGCGCGATGTGTTCTTCGCGCGTGCGCGCGGGCACGCGTCTTCCCTGGAGTCCGCGCTGGAACCGAACCACATCCCGATCGAGGTCTTTCACAACGTCGTGAAGACTTTTCGCGACAACGCGGGTACGTGGCACCGCTACTGGCGCATCCGCCGGCAGCTTCTCGGCGTGGAGGTGCTCAAACCCTACGACCTTCGGGCGCAGCTCAACTCGCACCTCCTGACGGTGCCGTACGAAGAAGCGGTCGACTGGATCTCAGAGGGGGTCGCGCCGCTCGGTGAGGAGTACGTGGCGACGATGCGCAAGGGCGCGCTGCAGGACCGGTGGGTCGACGTCTATCCGAACAAGGGCAAGCGCATGGGAGCATTTTCCACAGGCGCGATGGACACGATGCCCTTCATTTTCATGAGCTACAACGACGACATCTTTTCCATGAGCACCCTCGCCCATGAGCTCGGCCATTCGATGCACTCGCACCTTGCCTGGCACACGCAACCCTACGTGTATGCCAATTACGGATTGTTTCAGGCGGAGGTGGCGTCCAACATGCACCAGGCGCTGACGCGACGCCACCTTCTCTCGACCCGCAAAGAGCCCGAGTTTCAGATGGCGGTGATCGAAGAGGCGATGTCGAACTTCTACCGCTACTTCCTGATCATGCCGTCGCTAGCTCGTTTGGAGCTCGCGATGCACGAGCGGGCGGAGCGCGGGGCTGCCATCACGGCCGAGTATCTCAACGATCTGATGGCCGACCTGTTGCTGGAGGCGTACGGGTCAGAGGTCGAAGTTGACGAGCGTGATCGCGAGCGCATCGGCTCGACCTGGGCGCAGTTTCACACGCACCTCTACAGCAACTTTTACGTGTACCAGTACGCAACGGGCATCGCGGCCGCCGACCACCTGGTGCAGCGCGTGGCTTCGGGCGACAAGAAGGCTGTGGAGTCTTACCTGGCTTTCCTTCGCAGTGCGAGCTCGATCTATCCGCTCGAGGGTTTGCGCATGGCCGGCGTGGACATGACGTCGCGGGAGCCGGTGGAGGCTGCGTTCGCAACGCTCGCCTCGATGGTGGACCGGCTCGAGGAGCTCGCGAAAGCTCCTTCCTAGCTGAGCTTTTCGGCTAGTTGGGGCTCAGGCCAGCGCTTCGCGGAGGAATCGCGCCTGCCGTGCGTTGGCCGCGCGCGCCACGCCCGTCGGATAGGCGTTGAAGCCATGCACCGCCTCGGGATAGACGACGACCTCAGCTTCGTTTCCAGCTGAGATCCAGCGTTGCGACATGAAGAGAGTGTCGTCGAGCAGCGGGTCGAGCGCGCCCACCGTGAAGAGCGCTCGCGGCATGTGGTCGAGTCGCGCGTAAAGAGGTGAGATGTCCGGATCGCGTCGCTGCTCGAAGGAGCGGCCGGGTAGGAAGTTTTCCGTGAACCAGCGCATGATCGGCACCGAAAGCACGAGGTTTCGGTCGCCCCAGAGAACGCTGCTCGGCGTGGTGTTGAGGTCGTACGCACCGAAGACGAGGTTTGCGGCGCTGATCGCACCGGTGATGCGGTGGTGGTCACGAAGGCGCAGCAATGTCACGACGGCGAGGTGGGCCCCGGCCGACTCGCCCCCGATGGCAAAGCGAGCGGGAGCATCTAGGAGCTTTGGGCCATGCTCGAGTAGATGGAGCACGACGTCCTCGCAGTCGTCGGGGGCTGCGGGATAGGGATGTTCGGGAGCCAGGCGGTAGTTGATGCTCGCCATGCAGAGGCCTGTCTCGTTGGCGAGCCACTTCAACGCTACGTCCTGCATGTCGTGTGCTCCAAGCGTCCAGCCGCCGCCGTGGATGTGTAGGTAGATCCCGGTGGGGGTCTGCGCGGGGCGCAGCACCCGGACCTTGATCGGGCCGCCCCGACCGTCGACCTCGATGTCGCGCGCGTCTTCGAGGAACACGGGCGCGGGAAAGATTCCACGGCCTTCGCGTCGTGCTTTCCGCGTCTCTGTCGGAGGCAGGGTGGTGACGAGGGGCTGGGTCGCGATGAGCGCCTCGAGCTGGGCATTGAAGGCACGTGCCTCCTCGATATCGCGCTGCTCGACCTCCGTGACGATCAGGGACATGCGCTCAGTCTATTGCGGTTTCGAGGACGATTCGCATGACGTCCGAGTCGCGGATCTTGAAGCCCAATCGCTCATACAGGCGGTGTGCGGGCTTGCGGTTT
>DASTIX010000037.1:0-10931 GCA_035717165.1 Candidatus Dormiibacterota bacterium | reverse complement strand
GTAGGCAAGCGTGATCGCGACGGTCACTTGGGTTTGGCCCCGTCGGCCGCGGCAGGCGCTCCGGGCTTTGCGGGCTGCCGGCCCTTGAACATCTCGAGCATCCGGTCGGTGACGACGAATCCGCCGACCACGTTGGTCGTCGCCAGGGTCACGGCGACCAGACCCAAGACGATGTCGACGGGAGTGTGGGCGCCTGCCGCGATCAGCAGCGCGCCGACCAGGATGATGCCGTGGATCGCATTGGTCCCCGACATCAGCGGCGTGTGCAGGATCGTCGGCACCTTGGAGATGACCTCGAAGCCGACGAACACGGCGAGGACGAAGTAAGTGAACTCGGTGAGGAGCTGGTTGTTCATGCGGCGGAGACCATCTGCTTGGCGCGCTCGTTGACGATCGCGCCGTCGTGCGTGACGCAGGCGCCCTTCGTGATCTCATCTTCGAAGTCGAGGTTGATCGCGCCGTCTTTGACGAGGTGCAGCAACAGGTTGGTGACGTTGCGCGCGTAGAGCTGGCTCGTCGCCAGCGGCATCGTCGACGGGATGTTGCGCGTTCCGATGATCGTCACGCCGTTGACGTCGACATCCTCGCCGGCCTTCGTCAGCTCGACGTTGCCCCCGGTTTCGGACGCGAGGTCGACGATCACCGAGCCCGGTCGCATGCCGCGGACCATGTCCGCGGTGACGAGCAGCGGCGCCCGACGGCCCGGCACTGCGGCGGTCGTGATCACCACGTCGGATTTGGCGACATGCTCGCCGATCAGCTCGCGCTGCTTGCGCAGAAACTCTTCCGACTGCTCTCGGGCATACCCGCCCTCCCCCTCCTGAGCTTCGAGCTGCAGCTCGATGAAGGTCGCGCCCAGCGACTGGACCTCTTCTTTGACCGCCGGGCGTACGTCGTAGGAGGACACGACGGCGCCGAGGCGACGCGCGGTCGCGATCGCCTGCAGGCCGGCAACGCCGGCGCCCATGACGAGCACGCGCGCGGGTGCCACGGTGCCGGCCGCGGTCATCATCATCGGGAAGAACTTGCCAAGGCGCTCGCCGGCCATCAGCACCGCCTTGTAACCCGCGGCCGACGCCTGGGACGAAAGCGCGTCCATCGACTGCGCGCGCGAGATGCGGGGCAGCAGCTCGAGGCTGAACGCGGTCACGCCACGCGCCGCCAGGGCTTTGACGATGTCCCCCTGGGTCGCGGGCTGGAGAAAGCTGATCAGCAGCGCTCCCTTCGGCAGAAGCTGGACCTCGCTAGGCATCGGCGCCTGGACCTTGAGCACGACCTGTGCGTCCTGGAGGAGGTCGGCGGCGTGGTTGACCACCTTCGCGCCCGCGGCCTGGTATGCGTCGTCGAGGATGAACGCCCCGGCGCCGGCTCCAGCCTCGACAGCGACGTCGAGCTTGGCCGCGATCAGCTTGGTCGCCGTGTCGGGTACGAGGGCGACACGGTGCTCCTCGTGCAGCAGCTCTTTGGGCGTCGCGACTTTCACGTGGCTGCAATGTAAGGAATCCAGGCGCATGTCTGCACACGCGTAGAATTGCTACTCCGCTCCCCGAAGTGACCGAACCCATCGTCAACGACCTAACCATTCAGGCCGCCACCGTCAACGGATCCGGCAGCCAGACCGCGAATTTGGTGCTCACCAGAGCGATCTTCCACATGGGCATCCCCGTCGCGCCCAAGAACGTCTTTCCGTCGAACATCGAAGGCCTGCCGACGTGGTACCAGCTGCGCATCACGCCCGAGGGCCACATGGCGCGGTCCGACAAGGTCGACATCCTGGTCGCCTTCAACGCCGGCACGTGGCGCGAGGACCTGAAGACCGTCCGTCCAGGCGGCGTCGTCATCCACGAGGACGCCTACTCCACCGCCGACGCGCGCACCGACGTGATCTATTACCCGGTGCCGTTCGCCAAGCTGGCGAAGGCCAAGATCCAGAGCGACACACTGCGCAAGCAGCTCGCGAACATGATCTACGTCGGCGTCGTCGCCGGGCTCCTGAGCATCCCGTGGGAGGCGGTCGAGCACGGCGTCAGGCGCCAGTTCCTGACCAAGCCGAAGGCCGTCGGCGTCAACCTCGACGCGATCAAGGTCGGCTACGACTACTGGCAGGACAACTTCTCGAAGCAAGACCCTTATCGCCTCGAGCCGATGACGGGAGCCGTCGAAGGCAAGGTGCTCGTCGAGGGCAACCAGGCCGCGGCGCTCGGAGCCCTGATGGGCGGGGTGACGGTAGTAGCCTGGTACCCGATCACGCCGTCCTCCTCGCTGTGCGAGTACCTGATCGCCTACGCCGACCGCTTCCGCCTCGACCCGAAGACCTCCGAGAAGCTCATCTCGGTCGTCCAGGCGGAGGATGAGCTCGCGGCGGTGGGAATGGCGATCGGCGCCGGTTGGGCCGGCGCACGCTCGATGACCTCGACTTCGGGGCCCGGCATCTCGTTGATGGCGGAGTTCTCGGGTCTCGCGTACTACGCGGAGGTTCCGGTCGTGATCTTCGACATCCAGCGCATCGGGCCGTCCACCGGTCTCCCGACCCGCACGTCTCAGGCCGACCTCGGATTCGTCTACACGCTGTCGCACGGCGACACCAAGCACCTGGTGCTGCTGCCCGGGAGCGTGGAGGAGTGCTACGAGTTCGGTCGCGACGCGTTCGACTACGCCGACCGCTTCCAGACGCCGGTGTTCGTGCTCTCCGACCTCGACCTCGGCATGAACCTGTGGATGACGCCCGAGTTCAAGTACCCGGAGAAGAAGTTCGACCGGGGCAAGGTCCTGTCCAAAGAAGACCTCGAAAAGCTTGCAGGCGATTGGGGCCGCTACCGCGACGTCGACCACGACGGCATCCCGTACCGCACGCTGCCGGGCACCGACCACCCCGCGGCCGGCTACTTCACCCGCGGCTCAGGCCACGACGAGCAGGCTCGCTACACGGAAGGCGCGGAGGCGTACGCGCGCAACATGGACCGCCTCGCGCGCAAGTTCGAGACCGCGCGCCATGAGATGCCTGCGCCGGTGATCGAAGAGTCCGGTAAGAAGGTCGGCCTGATCGCCTTCGGCTCGACTCACCCGGCGGTGGTCGAGGCGCGAGAAGCCGTGGAGTTCGATTACCTGCGGGTGCGGGCGCTCCCACTCAGCGACGAGGTCTCGCGCTTCATCGCAAGACACGACCGCGTCTACGTCGTCGAGCAGAACCGTGACGGTCAGCTTTTCGACCTCGTGCGACTGGCGGTCCCGGCGGAGCTCGTCGATCGCATTCGCTCCATCCGCCACTACAACGGTCAACCGATCCCCGCGGCCGCAATCATCGAGCCGCTGAAGCACCAGGAGCTTGTCCCCGCATGAGCACAACGCTGAACCGAGCCGGACTTTCCCGCGATGCCTACAAAGGTGCAGCCACGACGCTTTGCGCCGGCTGCGGGCACAACTCCATCACCAACCACATGATCAAAGCGCTCTACGAGCTCGGAGTCGAGCCCCATCTGCTCGCCAAGATGTCGGGCATCGGGTGCTCGTCGAAGACGCCCGCCTATTTCGTCGAGACCGCGCACGGGTTCAACGGCGTGCACGGGCGGATGCCGGCATTGACCACCGGAGCGCACCTCGCGAATCGGCAGCTGATCATGCTCGGCGTCTCGGGCGACGGCGATACCGCGTCGATCGGTCTCGGCCAGTTCATGCACATGATCCGGCGCAACCTCGACTGCACCTACATCATCGAGGACAACGGCACGTACGGCCTGACGAAGGGGCAATTCTCTGCGACCGCCGACCTCGGATCGGTGCAGAAGAAGGGCGCCGTCAACACGTTCCAGCCCATCGACCCGTGCGCGGTGGCGCTGGCGCTCGGCTGCTCGTTCGTCGCGCGCTCGTTCAGCGGCGACGGCAAGCAGGTCGTGCCGCTGATCAAAGCCGCGATCGCACACCGCGGCACCGCGATCCTCGACATCATCTCGCCGTGCGTCACCTTCAACGACCACGACGGATCGACGAAGAGCTACTCGTGGGTCAAAGACCACGAGGAATCGATCGCCGACGTCTCCTTCATACCGTTTTTCGAAGAGGTGCAGGTCGACTACGAGCCCGGCACCGTGCGCGACGTTCAGCTCCACGACGGATCACACATCGTTTTGAAGAAGCTCGGTGAGGACCACGACCCGACGGACCGGCGCGCCGCGCTTCGCGTCATCGAAGAGGGACGCGTGCAGGGTCAGCTCGTCACCGGCCTGCTTTACGTCGACACGAAGATGGATGACTTCGTCACGACCGAGCACATTCCCGCCAAGCCGCTCAAGGACTTCGGCGAGGACGAGCTGCGGTTGACGCGCGACCAGTTCGCGCAATTCATGTCCGAGTTCGCCTGACGCGCGTCGTCACTCGGGCCACGCCCGAGGAAATCGTCAAAGGCACACGCCTCGTCGCCCGTCGCGATCCCGCGCTGGCCAAGCTGATCAAGCGCGTCGGGCCGGTCAACCTGCGCGACCCACTGGACGACAGCTTCGCCGCGCTCGTGCGCTCGATCATGTACCAGCAGCTCGCCGGCGCGGCCGCAACTGCGATCCATGGCCGCTTCCTCAAGCTCTTCGCCGACGCGCTGTCGCCGCAGGCGGTTCTCGCGCTGCCCCCGGGCGCGATGCGCGCCGCGGGGGTCAGCGGCCCGAAGGAGGCCGCGATCACCGACCTCGCGCGCAAGGTGGACGACGGTTCGGTTCCGCTCGGCGACGTCGACGGCCTCTCCGACGATGAGCTGAAGGCGCGACTCGTGAAGGTGCGCGGCATCGGGCCGTGGACGGCCGAGATGTTCCTGATCTTTCAGCTCCGGCGGCTGGACGTCTGGCCGATCGACGACTACGGCGTGCGCAAGGGCTGGACCATCACGCACCGCAAGCGCCAGCTGATCACACCGAAGGCTCTGCAGGCCGAAGGAGAGATCTTTCGGCCCTACCGGACGATCGCCGCCTGGTACTGCTGGCGTGCAGTCGAGAACGTCGTGCTCGCGACCTAGCGGCCGTACTTTCTTCGCAGCTTCTCGATCGCCGCATCCGTCATCGGCGGCCATCCATAGGCGTCCAGGAACACCCGCGCGGATCCCTTGCCGTAGTTGTACTGCAGCGTCCACACGCCCGCGGCCAGGTCGACCTCCGGGCTCGCAAGCCCCGCGCCGCCGACGTCGACGAGACCGCTGAGCTTGCCCTCGTGGACAAGAACGTTGGGCAGGCAGTAGTCGCCATGCGCCAGCACGTTTCCCGGCCGCCGCGTGCCGAATGGGCAATCGGTTGCGTCGGTCGCGTGCAGGCCGCGCAGGATCGTGCCGAGCTCGTAGGCGACACGCTCCGGCGGCCATCCGACCGAGGGATGGAACATCGGCACACCCTGGAGCGCCTCGGTGAGGAGCCAGTCGTCGCCCAATTCGTGGAAGAAGCCGATCGGCCTCGGCACCCGCCAGCGGCCGTCGAGCCACGCCAGCCGGTCGCGCTCGGCGCCCAGCGAAGCCGCTCGCTTGACGAACACCGAACCGCCCCCGCACGAGAGGCGCCAGACCGTTCCGGCCCAGCTCATCCACGCGAACTCTTCCTTGATCGCGCCTCCCCCAAGCGCGGTGACGGCGGCCACGCGGACCGCTTCCGGCAGAGGGAGCGATGACGATCTCAAGTGAGTGATCTGATTAGCATTGCGAGGGGATGGTGTGGTGATCGGTCTGCCCGAGACTGCCGACGCGCTCCGCAACGCGACCTGGCAGGACGTCGCGCCATTCTACGAAGAGCTCGCCGACCGACCGCTGAACCGCGACAACGTCGAGGCCTGGCTCGCGGACTGGTCACGCTTCGAGTCGCTTCTCTATGAGGCCGCGGCGCTCGCCAACTTTGCCTACTGCATCAACACCGCCGATAAGGACGCGGAAGAAGCGCACCTGCGGTTTGGCAGCGAGATCGACCCGAAGGCCGAAGAGCAAAGGTCGAAGCTGCAGCGGCGGCTTGTCGACCTCGGTTACGTGAGGCCTGGGCTCGAAGTCATGGTGCGTAAGTTCAGCAACCAGCTGGAGCTTTTCAACCAGGCGAACGTTCCGCTTTTTGCCGAGCTGGCGAAGCTCTCCACCGGCTGGGCGAAGGTGATCGGCGCGATGACCGTCGACTGGGACGGCGAGGAAAAGACGCCGGCGCAGATGTGGCCGTACCTCGAAGACACCGATCGCGTCGTCCGCGAGCGTGCTTTCCGCTCGATGTTCAAGCCGTACGTCGAGCAGCGTGACGCGCTCGCGGGTTTCTTCGACCGCATGTACGACCTGCGCCAGCAGATCGCCAAGAACTCTGGCTTTGACAACTACCGCGACTATGTGCACCGCGAAAAGAACCGATTCGACTACACGCCCGACGATTGCTTCCGCTTTCACGATGCTGTGGAGAAGGCGGTGCGACCGGCCGTGCACCGCCTGCTCGAGGTCCGCCGCAAGCACCTCGGAGTCGATCGATTGCGTCCGTGGGATCAGTGGGTCGACCCGAAAGGCAGGCCGCGCCTGACGCCGTACGCCGACATCAGCCAGTTCATCTCGAAGGCCAGCGGCATCTTCGCCAACGTCGACTCCGATTTCCGCGGCTACTTCCAAACGATGGCGGACGCGAAGCTTCTCGACCTCGACAACCGGAAGGGCAAGGCGCCCGGAGGTTTTTGCGACACGCTTCCCGCGCGCAACCTACCCCTGATTTTCATGAACGCCGTCGGCATCGACGAAGACGTGCGCACGCTATTGCATGAATCGGGTCATTCGTTCCACGTCTTCGAGACCGCGCACCTCGACCTGTTCTTTCAGCGCAACCCCGGGTCGGAGATGGACGAGGTCGCGTCGATGTCGATGGAGCTGCTGGCGTCGCCGTACCTCGATCACGAGCATGGCGGCTACTACTCCGAGGCCGATGCCCAACGCGCGCAGCGCGCGCTGCTCGAGCGCACGGTGCTGTTCTTCACGCACTGTGCCTCCGTCGATGCGTTGCAGCAGTGGATCTACACCGATCCGCGTGGCCGCGACGCCGACGCACGCGATCAGAAATGGCTCGAGCTGCGCAGGCGATTTGAAGGCGACGTCATCGACTGGAGCGGCCTCGATGCCGAACGTGTGGCCCGCTGGTATTTCCAGCCGCACTTCTGGGAGTACCCGTTCTATTACATCGAGTACGGGATCGCACAGCTCGGCGCGCTGCAGGTGTGGCGCAACAGCCTGAACGACCGCAAGAACGCCGTCCGGCAGTACCGGGCGGCGCTGTCGCTCGGGGGGACCAAACCACTGCCCGAGCTGTACCGCGCCGCCGGCGCTCGGCTGATCTTCGACGCCGACGGCATGCGCGAGCTGATCGACCTGGCTGAGGAGACGCTCTCGACCCTGGACGGCTAGCGGGCCGCGATGTTCCGGAGAGGCTTTCTTGGGCCGAATCTCGGCGCGGTGATGCCGGCGGCGATGATGAGCCGGATCACTCGCGCGCGGTGGCCGCGGTAAGGCTCGAGCAGCTCGAGCATCCGCTCATCGGTCGAGCGTGCCGTTCCGTCGAACGCCAGGCCGACCGAATGAGGAAGGTGGTAATCACCGACCGGCACCGCGTCCGCGTCACCCAGCGCGACCATGGCGACCTTGGCCGCCGTCCACGGGCCGACGCCCGGGAAGGCGAGCAGCCGGCGATACGCGGCTTCCATGGTCATCGTGAGCGTCTCTTCCACGCGTTTGACGCTCTGCGCGGCGCGGATGATGACCTCGGCTCGTCGCCTCTCGATGCCGAACCGGTGGAACCGCCAGTAGGGCGTCCGCGCAAGCACGTCGGCGGAGGGCGGGATCTTCAGCGCAAGCGGTCCAGGCGCCTGCTCCCCCATCGCGTTGACGAGATGGTGGTAGGAGTTGCGAGCCTCCTCGGTGGTGACCTGCTGAAGGATCACTGTGGGAACGAGGGCTTCGAAGACCGCGCCTGTCCGCGGCATGCGAATACCTCTGATCTCACGCCGCAGCCTGGCAATCAACGGATGTTGCGGCTCGAACCCTGAGTCGTCGTCGTGCTGGCCGCACCACGCCGGCGCGTTGACCACCGCCCACTCGGCACCGTCGCCCCACGCTCGCACCTCGATCTCGCTGCCCCGGCGCCGCAGACACACCGAGGTGGGACCAGAAGGCGTTCGTGTGGCCCTCCAGATGTCGCCCTCGTGGTGCTTCAGCGACGGGCCGGATCCGAGCGCACCGAGGGTCAGCCAGAGATCCACCGGACGCTCTGGGGTGAAGGATCCGACCGCGTCCGGTAGCACGACGCTGAGATTACTGAGTGATGGGCACCGAAAACGTGAACGTGCTGCCCGCGCCGGTGCGCGAGTCGACGGTCAGGTCTCCGTCGTGCATGCGCGCGATCTCGCGTGAAAGCCACAGCCCGAGGCCCGTGCCCTGGACGTGCGTCGAGGACTCGATCCGGCCGAAGCGCCGGAAGAGGTTTGCCTGGTCCTCCTTTGCGATGCCGACACCCTCGTCGCGCACCGAGACGTACGCACGATCGCCGTTGCGGCGGACGCCGATGTTGATGTCTGTGCCCGACGGCGAGTACTTGGCGGCGTTGCTGAGAAGGTTGCGGACGACGATCTGAAAACGGTCGGCGTCGACGTTGGCTTCAATTGGCTGCGCAGGGAGGTCCACCTTCAGCTCGTGTCCACTCAAGGTCATGCGAATGCCGTCGATCGCGCCCTCGGTCAGCTCGACGATGTCGGCGCGATTCTTCTTGAGCGCAAGCCGGCCCTCTTCGAGCCGCGACGCCTCGATCATCTGCTCGATCATCCAGTTGACCTCGTCTGACTTGGAGATCAGAAGCGGCAGAACCGAACGCACCTTGGGCGCAAGGTCGCCCAGCGCACCTGCCTCGAGCATCGTGAGGTAGCCCTTGATCACGGTCATCGGGCCGCGCAGCTCGTGTGACGCTATGTTGAGGAAGTCGGTCTTCGCGCGCTCGAGGCCCGCGATCTTTTCGCTGAGCGTGACACGGTTCAGTCCGGCAGAAAGACTTGTCGCGTACTGGTTCAGGCGGGTCAGCTCCTCGTCGCCGAATATCGGCGTCAACCGCTCCGACCGGATGACCATCGCGCCGCGACCCTGCTGAAGCTCGAGGGGGACGATGATGCTGGAGCCTTCACGCCGTGGGTCGCGACCGTCCTGGCCCGCGAGGAACTTTCCCCGCGCCGCGAGCTGTCGCGCGTCGGCGCTGCTCATGCCCTTGCTCGCGAGCAGCCCGCCGTCGGCGTCGATGATGAAGGCCGATTCGCCACCGACAAGCCGTTCCGCCCATCCGAGTGCCTTGTCAGCGAGCGACACGCGGTCAGGGCTGTAGAGCAGCAGATCGTGAAGCGCGCTGCGGAACTGCTCCTCTTCGGGCTGGCGCCAGATGCGGCGAAGCCACACCGGCGGAAAGAACGCCGCGTAGAGGACCAGGACGATGGCAAGAGCGAGAATGTCGAGCGCCAGGGCCGCAGGATCGCTCAACGATCCCGCGACAGTTCCGACGACGATCACTGCGAGCACGCCGGCATACCCGACGCTGATCGCGCGCAGTCTCGACTTCTCGACGGAAGGACGGCCTCGCGCGGCCAGCCAGAACATGACCATCGGATCGATCAAGCAGTAGGCCCATGTCGCGACGATGGCGACGAGCGCGAGGGTCTGGATTGGAGTGTGCATCGCGTCGGGATTACCGGGAAGGCTCACCGCGATGCCGGCGATCGCGACGACCGCAATCACCGCTGTGATCAAGGTCCGCGCTCGGGCCGTGAAAGGCACGAATGAATCGCGAAACATCAAAAGCGCGTAGCCGGACCCGAGGAAAAGAACAACGCCGAGATCGATGGTCAGGCGGCCGGCGGTGCCGCCCAGGTAAAGAGCCGGCGAGATGATGATGTCGAAGGCCAGGGCAAGCAGGCCCAGTGAAAGGCAAGCATGCCGCCGGTCGGGTTCACGGGCCCACGCCAGGACAGTCCGCAGCGCCAGGACGGCGAACGCCAATTCGACGGCAAGCGAAAGGACCACGAGGAGATTCGCCACTGCCGGCAGAATAGCCTACACGACGATTTTTCAAGGACAACTAGGCCGTACATGTGGTGAGTTACCCGACAAACCGGCGGCAACCCCCTGGGAAACCTAAAGGGTCGGCGTCAGCTCTATCCGGTCGGGGTCGGCCAACTTGTGGTCGATCCGCCTGATCTGAAACCGGCGCAGCCCGCGGACGTCAGGTTCGACAGGCGCCGCCCCCTGACCTTCCAGGACGTTGATGCCGAGGTGATGGTGGTAGCCGTCCCAGCTCATGAACCGCATGACGCGGCCGGCCGCCCCCATCAGCTCCATGCCGAGCGACTCGTAGAACGCCTGGCTAGCGTCCAGGTCGCCGACGTTCAGGTGCATGTGGCCGAGCACCGTTTCGGGCGAGAACTTCGGCTTTGGCTTGTCGGCGATCCGCAGCAGGCGCTCGAAATCGAGGTGGTCGAGACCGATGTTCAGATGGCCGTCGGAATATTGCCATTCGCTGCGCGGCCGGTCGGCGTAGACCTCGATGCCGTTGCCTTCGGGGTCGTCGAAATACAGCGCCTGGCTGACCAGGTGATCAGAAGTCCCTGTCAACGGAAGTCTTTCCTCGAGCGTCCGCTGCAGAAAACCGCCCAGCTCTCGCTCGTCGGCCAAAAGGATGGCGAAGTGGTAGAGGCCGGCGGTGTGGCGGGGTCGCTCTCGACCGTCCTCGAGCAGGCTGAGCAGGAGGATCGGACGTCCGTCTGCGCCGAGCAGCGCGCTGCCTTTGTCGCCACTGATCCGGCTCAACCCGAACCATTCGTAAAACGCAACCTCGCGGTCGAGGTCCAGGACCTTTATCTCGAGGGCACCAAGCGGCCAGTCGTTATCAGTCATCAACAGAGTCCTGAGTCACCGCGGAGGGCGT
>DASTIX010000036.1:0-5131 GCA_035717165.1 Candidatus Dormiibacterota bacterium | reverse complement strand
GGTGACGTTGCGGAAGCCTTCGTTGATCATGGTCTGCGCCAGGATCGTCGCGGTGGTCGTGCCGTCGCCGGCCACGTCGTTGGTCTTGGTCGCGACCTCACGGAGGAGCTGCGCACCGGTGTTCTCCATCGGGTCCTTGAGGTCGATCTCGCGGACGATGGTCACACCGTCGTTGGTGACGGTCGGCGCGCCGAACTTCTTCTCGAGCACAACGTTGCGACCCTTGGGGCCGAGCGTGATGCGTACGGACTGGGCAACGGTGTCGATGCCCTTCTTCAGATGCTGTCGAGCATCTACGTCGAATGTGACTGTCTTAGCCATAGATTCCCCTCTTCTACTTTTTTCGCTCGATTACTTCTTGCCGTTTGACGCGACGACGGCGAGCACGTCCTTCTCGCTGACGATGAGGTACTCGATGTCGTCGAGCTTGAACTCGTTGCCGGCGTACTTGGCGTAAAGCACCTTGTCGCCGACCTTGAGCTCCATCGGCACCTTGGTGCCGTTGTCCAGGATCCGGCCTGTTCCGACCGCCTCCACGATGCCTTCCTGCGGCTTTTCCTTGGCGGTGTCCGGGATCACGATCCCGCTCTTCGTCCGCTCTTCCCGTTCGACCGGTTTTACAACCACACGGTCGCCCAACGGTCTCAGATTCATGTGCAGCCCTCCTCAGCTGACTAGACTTGGCACTCCCCAGCCGCGAGCGCTTAGCACTCTGGCAGGTCGACTGCTAAATACTAATACCTCGCCGGAGGTGGCCGCTAAACCTCTTCTTCGGGCTCTTCGGACGGCGTGGATTCGGCGGTTTTGATCACCCGCCGGGCGGTGTCGGCCTCGTCGTCCGGGACCATCAGCCGGGCCTCGGTCAGGTCGATCCCCACTCCGTAGGCGTTGTCCCCGAACACCTCTGGGTGCAGGCCTTCGGCCTGCAGAGAGGCGGCGACGATCTCGGCCTGGATCCGCTCGCCTTTGAAGACCACCGTCCAGCCCTTGACGCCCATTTCCTAATTCCAGCCTAGCGACGGGTCGACGTCGGCATCGTGGCGCCCGCCGAAGAAGCCGGCGGCGGCGATCATCGCGGCGTTGTCGGTGCAGAGCTCGAGAGGCGGCATGGTCAGCCGGGCGCGGCCCTCGACCACCTCGGCGGCCCGCCTCCGCAAGAGCGTGTTGGCCGCCACCCCGCCGGCAACCACCACCTCTTCGGACGGCTGCTCGTCGAGCGCCCTGTCGAGCTTTTCGAGCAGCGACTCGACCACCGCCTTCTCGAAGGCAGCGGCCAGGTCGGCCCGATCCTGGTCCGTGATGGACTCGCCGAGGTCGCGCAGGCGGTAGAGGAGCGCCGTCTTCAGGCCGCTGAAGCTGTACTCCAGTCCGGGCAGCGACGGCTGAGGAAGAGGCCGGCGTTTGGGGTCGCCCTTCCGTGCAAGGCGGTCGAGCGCGGGTCCGCCGGGAAAGCCCAGGCCCAGCATCCGCGCCGCCTTGTCGAACGCCTCGCCTGCGGCGTCGTCGCGCGTCCGGCCGATGACGTCGAAGCGACCGTGGGCCGGCATGCGTACGAGGTCCGAGTGCGCGCCGCTGACGACGAGACCGAGCAGCGGCGGTTCGAGGTCCGGGCGGCTCAGCATGGCCGCGTAGATGTGGCCCCAGAGGTGGTTGACGCCGGACAACGGGCGATCCCAGGCGGCAGCGAGCCCCTCGCCCACACCGACCCCGACGAGCAGGCACCCGACGAGTCCCGGGCCGCGCGTCACCGCGAGCAGATCGACGTCGCTCGGCTTGGCGCCGGCTCGCTCGAATGCAAGGTCGATGAGCGACGGCAGCCGTTCCAGGTGATCCCGCGCGGCGAGCTCCGGAACCACGCCGCCGAACGCGCTGTGCACTTCGACCTGGGAGTGGATTACGTTGCTCAGCACGCGACGGCCGTCTTCGACGAGCGCGACGGAAGTCTCGTCGCAGGAGGTCTCGATGCCGAGGGTGAGGGTTACCGCTCGCCCTTTGTCAGCAGGTCGCGGCGCAGGCCCTTGACCTCGGCGTCGATCCGCTCGAGGTTCGCCTCGAACGCCTTGCGGAATCGCGGCGAGTGGATCGAGTCCGACCACATCACGATCGCGTCCTCACCGTTGTCGGTGTAGTAGCCCTTCCGCCGGCCGATGACCTTGAAACCGAATCCCTCGTACATCTTCATCGCGTTGTCGTTCGTGGTCCGCACCTCGAGCGTGACCCACTTCGCGCCCATGTCGTAGGCGGCCTGCACAAGGCCGGCGAAGATGACGCGGCCGTAACCGCGGTGGTGCAGGTCTCTGCGGACTCCGATGGTGGTGACGTGGGCTTCGTCGTACATGCGCCACATCCCGCCGTAGCCGAGGATCGTCGGGTCGAAGTCGGGCAGGCGATAACCGGCCGGTCTCTCAACCGAACCCTCCTGCCGAAGCACCACGTAGTGTGCGCTCGCGCGCGACGCCAGCTCGCGGTAGTAGGCGTTCCGAGGCCAGGGCGTCGCGAAGATCTCGCGTTCGATCTCCTGGACGGTGTTGACGTCGGCCTCGCGCATCAGCTCGATGGAGAGCTGCTGCCGGATCTGGACCATCTCTAGCGAGGCGCCGAAAACGAGGTCATGTATTCGATTTCGAGACTACCATAGGGAACTTCGCGTGCCGTCTCGAGCAGTAAAGCGGCCGCGTCGACGAACCGCCTCAGCTCGCTTTCGGGTTGGAAACGATGGCCGGCGGCGATCAACGAGTCGCGCTTGTCGATCCTGCCCACCAGTGGATGGTCGGTTGGAATCTCGACCGGACTCCCGACGCCTGTCCTCCCGTCTGCGGTGCGGAAATAGAACCTTCCGCGACCCGCATCCGCGACGGCGGTCAACGGTTCGTCGCTCCGCGCGGCCTGGAGCTCGAGCGTCGGCAGTGGAACTATGGGTATACGCCGGCCCATGGCGAGACCGAGGGCAAACGAGATGCCGACACGAAGGCCGGTGAAGGAACCCGGACCGCTGACCACGGCGACCTTGGTCAGATCACCGTTCCGCGCCAGCGCGCGCAGGGTGGTGCGCAGCTCGGCGCTGCGCGACGGGACGAACGTCTCGGTTCTCGCGTCGTTGATGGTGGCTATCGCGGCGGTCGCCGACGACGTGTCAATGATCAAGATCATTCTTCGTTCTGATCAGGCGGCGATCGCCGCCGAGATGCTCGATCTCGATCACCGCCGCACCGTCGACCTCGAGCCTGTCGCCCCACTCGACCACGAGCGCGCCCTGGTCGGACAGCTCGTCCAGACCAAGGTCGCGCAACTCCGTGCTGTTCTCGACCCGATAGAGGTCCACGTGCGCCAGCTGCACCCGCCCCGGATAGATGCGGACCAGCTGAAACGTCGGGCTGGCCACGTCGGACTGTGAGCCGGTGCCCTGCGCGACGCCCCTTACGAACGTGGTCTTCCCCGCCCCGAGCTCACCGATCAGGAGCACGACGTCGCGCGGGCGCAGCCGCTCGCCGAGCAGCATGCCGGCGCGTTCGGTCTCCGCCGGTGAGCTGGAAATGACGTCAGGCAAAGTGGTCGTAGCCGGCGCTGCGGAGCTCGATGCCGACGCCGCGAGCGTCGATGACCTTGATGGCGTGGTCCTCGGTCAGTCTTCCGATCGACTGGAGGCCGGCTTTGCGCAGGACGTCGTCAGGGCCGGCGCAGACCAGCTCGGCCTCTTCCCCGCTGGTCAGCGCGTCCTCGATCGAGGCGCCGGCGGCGCGTGGTACGTCCTCCGCCCACAGCACGCATCCGACCCCGGCCATCGCCTCGAACTTCTCCATCTCGCGCACGAGGCCGTCAGACACGTCGCCACAGCAAAGGCCCAGCGCATTCAGCCGGCGCCCTTCCTCGATGAGCGGCACGAACCGATACGCGCGACGCTCGCGCAACGCGAGGGCCGCCTGACCCAGCGGCCCGGTGACCCCGACCGCCCACCCGGGCTGTGCCTGGGAGCGCGCGAGCGGCATCGCCGTCGCCCGTCCCGTCACGGTCAGCGACAGCACCGCCGGGCCATCGATGGCGCTCAGGTCGCCACCTTCGATGGAGAGGTGGAAGCGCTGGCCGAGCTCCTTCATCCCGCGGTACATGCCTTCGAGTCGCTCGACAGGCCAGCCTCGGGGCATGGCGACCGATGCGACCGCCCATGCGGGATCTGCGCCCTTGGCCGCAAGGTCGCCGAGCGCGAGCGCGAGCGATCGCCAGCCCACGTCCTCGGGGCTCATCCATCCGAAATCGAAGTGCACGCGCTCGACGAACATGTCGGCGCTGACGACGACGAAACCGGTCGCGTCGGCGACCACGGCGGCGTCGTCGCCGCCGGCACCCGCGGACAGGAACGGCTTGAGGTGCCCGATCAAGCCGAGCTCACCGACCCCGCCCACATTCATTCAGCGGACAGCATGGCACGGAGATTGCGGGTCGCCTGTTCTGGGTCCGGCGCATCGCCGACCGCGCGGATGACGCAAACCCGCCGCACACCTGCGGCAATCACCTTGCCGATGTTGGTCGCGTCGATGCCGCCGATCGCGAACACCGGCACGTCGACGACCTTCGCGATGGCCGCGATGTCCTCCGGGCCGAGGACTTGCTTCTCGGCCTTGATCGGCGTCGCAAACGCCGGACCGCTCCCCAGGTAATCGGCGCCGGCCGCGACCGCCTCGCGTGCGCGTTCCGCACTCGATGCCGACGCGCCGATGAGCAAACGGTCGCCCGCGACTTCGCGCGCCGCCGCGACGGACAGGTCGTCGGGACCAAGGTGCACGCCGTCGGCGTCGCTGAGGAGCGCGATGTCGACGTAGTCGTTGACGACGAAGAGCACGTCGCTCAGCAGTGCGCGCAAGCGCCTTGCCAGCTGCAGCAGCTCGCCACGCGGCATCGTCTTGTGCCGGAGCTGCACCACGTCGGCACCTCCCCGAGCGGCCGCAGACGCGATCTCGACGACACGCTCGGGCGCCGCGTCAGGCGTGACTACGTACAGCCGCGCAGCTTGGAGTGGCCCTAGCTGAGGATTTCTCGAAGCTTGTCCCGAAACGCTTTGGGCGCCGTGTCGCAGTCGCACGAATGCTTGACCACTCGCTTGAGGTGCTCCTGGAACTCGTAGTGGTCCATGCAG
>DASTIX010000035.1:0-28979 GCA_035717165.1 Candidatus Dormiibacterota bacterium | reverse complement strand
GGCCTTCGACAACTCGGCGTACGGCGACGGCAGCGCCCTGATCGTCGACGGCGCGCCCTTCACGACGATGCTCGGCGTCGGTGGGACCGTCTCCGTGTCGAGCCGGTACCACGTGTCCGGCATCGTCAGCTCGACGCCGAGCTCGGTCACGCTCGCATCGGCCGGCGCTGTCGCGGCGTCGGGTCTCGCCGCGGGCGTCCAGGTCGTGATCGACGGTGTCAACGGAAGCCGCACCATCACCTCGATCGCGGGCGCCACCATCAACCTGGGCGGCGGCGACGCGTCGGCGGCGAAGGCCGGCGGGACGGTGGCCGAGGCCCAGGTCGGCGGCGACAACATCGTCGTGACCGGCGGCGCCTCAACCCTGGCCGCGGGCGGTCCGGGATCGCCCACGTGCACCGTCGATTACACGACGTGCACGCCGTCGCCGCTCGTCATCTACGCCGACACCTCGCAGGACGGCCTCTGGTATGGCGGCGACCCCGCGGGCATCACCCTGCACAACTTCGGCGCCAAGCCCGCGCCGCATGACTCGGGGCTCTCGATCACAACCGCGCTCGTGCCCTCGACTCCGTTCGGCACGATCACCCGCAACGACGGCGGCAACTTCCTGACCGACGGCTTCGCGCCTGGCCAACTGATCACGGCTGACGCGGCCGCGCAGCAGGTCGTGGTCACCATCGACGCGCTCGGCCACGTCACAAGGTCGGACGGCGGATCCTGGGTCGCCGCGGGCTACGCCAACGGCATGCTCGTCGACGTCGACGGCACGGCGGTGGGCATGGTGACGAACGTGACGGCCTCGGCGCTGACCCTCGGGTCGCTGACAGCCGACTACGCGAGCTTCGTTAGCGCGACCGCCCTCAACCACACCATCGCGCCGGCCGAGGTCGGAACGATCAACGCGATCAGCAAGTCGACCATGACGTTGACGTTCCTCACGCCGAACTTCACGCGGCTCATCGGCACGTCGACCCACTCGCTCACGGTGGCCAACCGCGTGGGCAACGGCGCGCCGTTCTTCGTCTTCGCGCTCGCTGATCCCTTCCAGTACGCCGGCAACGACGTGATCGACGCGAGCCAGGCGTTCTCGAAGGCCGACCCGACCAACCTGCCGTCGATCGGCATCACCGCCTACGGCGGCGCCGGCAACGACACGATCATCGGCTCGCAGACGGGCGACATCCTGGCCGGCGGGTCGGGCAACAACACGATCATGGGCGGTCGCGGCCAGAACCAGATCCTGGGCAACGACGGCATCAACGTCGACGCGATCACGCGACAGCTGTCGATCGTGACCGTCAACGCGAGCTCGTACCCGAACCGCGACCTGCTGCAGGCGGGACAGGACCTGCTCTACGCCGACGCGCCGGGATCCACGCGCAACGATCCGTACCAACCGCAGCTCGCGATCGGCACGACTGTCAACGGGACGGTCGGAACGATCACGCGCAGCGACGGCGGGTCGTGGAACGCCGCCCACTTCATCGCGGGCCAGACCGACGTCACGCCGATGAACGTCACGATCAGCGGCAACACCGTCACCCTCGCGGCGGGCTCAGCGCTGTCGAACTTCCTGTACGCCGGCTTCTTCGGCGGACAGAAGGTCCACATCGCCGGCACCGCCAATGCAGACGACGGCGTGTACACGATCACGTCGGTGACGCCGACCGCCATCGTCCTGACCGCGGCGGCGCCGATCGCCGGCACGTTCAACAACGTCACGATCGACGGCCTCAACTCCATCACCGTCGACGGCACAACGGTCGGCTACCTGACCGGCGCGACGGCGTCCACGCTCACGCTGACCCTCACCAACGCGGCCGCGTTTGGTCTTATCGACCCGACCCGCCTCCACGTCGTCTCGTCGGCCTACTTCGGCAACTACGACGGCATCTTGATCGGCGACCTCGGCACCGTCGTGCAGGACGTCTCGGGTCCCCGCGACACGACCAAGCCGTTGCCGGCCCTGCCGCAGGAGATCCAGACCACGCAGCGCGTCCGCACCATCCAGAGCGTCCAGCCGGACAACTTCGCCAACGACATCCTTTACGGCGCGGGCGGCGACAACATCCTGATCGGTGGCGGCGGCGACGACCAGATCAGCGGCGGTCCAGGCCGCGACCTGATCTTCGGCGAGCATGTCCTGCTCGACCGCTCGAGTCACCTGGGCAACTTCACCAGCCCGCTGTTCCAGGACCTGAGCGGCACTCAGATCTACAGCACCGCCGTCGCGACCGAGGGACAGCTGCTGGCGGACGGCAAGCCGCAGCTCGACCCGCGCGGGCACGCGAGCTGGGCGGACTACCTGATCACGCAGATTGGCGTCGACCCGACCGAGACCGACGCCTCGGCGTATGAGGGCAACAACTACATCGCGGGTGGCGGCGGCCACGACATGATCTTCGGCGGCCTCGGCAACGACACGATCCAGGCCGGCTCCTCGATCGACTTCATCTCCCACCCGTACGTGACCGGCGGCCAGGGCGGCACGGCCAACGCCTACGCGTACGCCTCGTCGTGCACGTCGGGCGGGCACCCCGGAGCAACGAGCCTGCTGCAGCGGGTCGGCGCCTGCCGCGCCCTGGACAACACCTTGCAGATCAACCCGTCGGTCAGCCGCGCGGCCGACACCGGCTCGTACATCGAGGGCGGCGCCGGCAACAACGTCATCTTCGGTGACGGCGGCCAGAACGACATCCTCGGCGGCAACTCCGACTTCTTCGGCACCGGCACGCCGGCGACGCGCACGTCCCAGTCGAACACGATCTTCGGCGGCTCGGGCACGCTGCTCGACCGCGACAGCTTTGGCGACACCTCGGCCCAGGGCCACGACGCCAACGCCGACGTGATCCTGTCCAACAACGGCGAGATCATCCGCCTCGTTGGGACGGGCGGCCACTACGGCCAGGCCGGCGGTGGAGTCCAGGTCGCCGAGACCGGGTTCCTGCGCTACAACTACGACAACTACACGGATTCGCTGCCGCTGGCGCAGCAGGCGCACATCGTCGTGCGCGGCGTCACTCTGCTCGACAACACGGCCGGCGGCCCGGACCTCGCCGGTCAGCTGCCCAGCCCGCAGGTCACGGGTGTCAAGGCGACCAACGGCGTCCGCGACATCGGCGGCACGCCGGTGACCATCGATGGCGTCAACCTGATGAAGGGCAGCGAGATCCACGCCGAGGCGGGCGATGCGTTCATCTACGCGGGCCCGGCGAACGACACCATCTTCGGCGGCGGTCAGAACGACACGATCATCACCAGCTACGGCGACAACTGGGTTTCGGGCGGCCGCGGCGACGCCTGCATCATCGGCGGCGGCGGGCGCTGCTTCATGAGCCGCAACGGGTTCAGCGAGCCGCTCTACGGCGTCGTCGCGATCACCAACTCGACCACGCCGTCGCTCAACCAGCTGATCACCACGCCGGGCAACGTCCAGCAGGCGGTCATCAACGTCGCCGGCGCGCTGAACTACACGGCCGAGCTCTTCCCGTACAACTGGGACCCGACCACGTGGGCGGCGCCGGGCGTCTCCAACGGCAACCCGACGTACTCGACCAACTGCAAGGAGAACCAGGTCTGCCCGACCTACTCACCCGCGTTCGGGCACAACATCATCTACGGCGGTCTGGGCAACGGCGTAGTCCACGGCGGCCCCGGCAACTCGGCGATCTCCGGGGCCGAGGCGCCAGTCCTCGGCTACACCGACAACTTCAACATGTACGGCAACGAGACCGCCTCGACGTACCTGGCCACGGGCAACATCGACAACGTCCTGACCGACTACGTCATCAACAAGGCGCCGTACGAGACCGACTTCTACCACCCGTTCAACCCGGGCAATCCCGCCGGCTTCATGCCGGCCGGTGACCCGCCGAACGGCAACTCCGGCCGCGCCCTGAACATCGGCAAGTCCCTGTACTTCAACGCCGAGGATCCCAGGCGCCAGATCCAGCTGTGGGGCATCCCGAACGTCGCGGGCGTGTTCGACCCCGGCGTCGCGGCCGACGGTCTGATGCCGAACAGCGGCTTCAACCCGCTGGACTGCGAATGGAGCGCGACCGACGTGACTCAGACGTGCGCGGACCTCGGCGTCAAGGGCCTGCCGTTCTTCATGACCTTCAACCAGGTCGACCCGGTCCTGCCGCTGGACACGGTCTGGAACAAGGCGGCGAACTTCGCGCCCGACCCGGTCACCGGCGACAAGGCGCTGTTCGGCGACCTGGGCAACGACTACATCGTGGCCGGCATGGGTCGCGTCCGCGTCTGGGGCGGCTGGGGCTTCGACCTCATCGACCTGCGGGCGAGCACGGTCGTGCACAACGGGCTCAACGACATGCCCGTGCCCAACTCGACCGGCGGCGCCGGCTCGCCGGACTGGGAGTCGCTGGCCTACGGCGGTGCGGGCCAGGACATCTACTTCGCCGGCACGGGTGGCGACCGGCTGATCGACTGGGTCGGCAACCACAACAGCTACTACGTCCCCTTCTCGCAGTTCGGCATGCCGGCGGTGAGCCGCACGCTGATGCCGTTCCTCCCCGAGTTCCTGTACGCGCTGTCCAAGAGCGACGGGGCCGATCAGCTGCTCGGCCTGCGCGCCGACACCTTCTGCGCCGGCTCCGCGGGCTCCACGAACCCGGCCTGCAGCGACTACCCGACCTACAGCGGCAGCGCGGCGCGCAACGGCGAGCCGTTTGGCGAGCTGGGCCTGGTCCTGCAACACGATGCGGCGTGGCACCAGCAGAGTGGGCCGCCCTTCAACGAGATGCCCGAGAACCTCGGCGGCACGGGCAACGACGTCGCCAAGACGGCGAACGTGATGCCGTTCGCCTCGCCCGGCACCTGCGACCGCCAGGAGAGCACATCCTGCACCGCGGCCTCGAATCTCTCGCTGCCCAACGGAGCGGGCGCGAACCTGCCGTCCGGCACCAACACGCCAGGCGCAACCACGGTGCCGCTCCTGATCTCCGGCACGCCGGGCGCCTCGGTCACCTATTCGTTGACCCTGGGCACGACCTACAAGGTCACGGGCTCCGGCGTCATCGGCGCGAACGGCAAGTTCGGCACGAGCGTCGACGTCTCCACCTTCCCTGACGGGCTCATCACCGTCACCGCCGTGCTGACGTTGAACGGCGCGTCGACCACTCTGACGGGCAGTCTGGGCAAGAACAGCGTCGCGCCGCCCGCGCCGACCGGGACAGCGCCCGCGTGGGCGAACATCGCCAACTCGTCTCTGTACAACGTGACAGTCACCGGCCAGGCCGGATCGATCGCGGACGTCATCATCTCCGACGGTCAACTTCCGATCGCCGAACAGACGAACGGCATGGATTTCGTGAGCCCGAGCGGGACCGTTGTGGTCCCGGTCGACGTGACGAGCCTGCTCGACGGCACTGTCACGATCTCGATCACCCTGACCAACGGCGCGGGCAACAGCTACGCGACGACGCTGACCGCGACCAAGGACACCGTCGCCCCGCCGCTGACCGTGTCGGCGCCTCCCTACATCAACGCCGCGAGCGCCGGCGGTTACCAGCCAGTCTTCTACGGCGAGACGGACGGGACCGTGACCTACTCCATCACTGACGGCACGACCACTGTGACCGGGAGCAAGTTCTTCAACGGCAGCAACAAGTGGCAGCCCAGCATCAAGGCGACCGCGCTGAAGGACGGCCCTGTGACGCTGACCGTCACCGAAACCGATCCGGCCGGGAACCCCACTGTCGTCGTCACGAGCCTGATCAAGGACACTGTCGCGCCGACCGGATCCTTCTCGGTCGCGGGAGCGAGCATCAACGGCGCTATCGCGGTGACCAACCCGAACCTCGCGGTTACGTCTTCGTTCGCGGCTCCGACCGGTATCGCCTCGGTGCTCTACTCGATCAACGGCGGCACCGCGCAAGCCTCACCGATGCTTCCGAACGTCGACGGTCTTTACACGGTGACTGCCGTCGTCACCAGCAATGCGGGCAACACCGCGAACTTCTCGAAGTCGGTTCGGCTCGACCGCACCGGACCCGCGATCAGCTACACGATGACCGCGCCGCCGAACTCCGGCTCCTATGACGTGGGGCAGGCCGTCACGTTCACGTACAGCGGCAGCGACGCGGACAACGTGGCCGCGATCTCCGCGGTCCTGGACGGCGTGACGAGCATCACGAGCGGCGCGTCCTTCAACACCGAGGCGCTGATGCCTGGGACGCACACGATCGTCATCACCGCCAGGGACGGTCTGGGCAACGTGTCGACCTCGACCATCACGTTCGCCGTCCACGCCACCGTCGCCGGCCTGACCACCGCAGTCAACGACGGGGTGACGGCGGGCAAGATCACGTCCAGCACCCTCGCCACCCAGCTCAAGGGCTATCTGACAAGCGCGCAGACCGCGCTCAACGCTGGGAACCACGCCGCCGCGAAGAGCTACCTCGCCAGCTTCGTCAACGCTGTCAACGGCGCGGGATCGTCGATCAACCCGGCCTACGCGGCGCTGCTCGTGGCCTGGGCGAACGACCTGATCAGTCGGTTGTAGCCGCTGAGCGTCGCGTCCACAGCGTCGCGCCCAGGCGGATGTTCCGGAACACCTCCTCGCTGACCAGAAACCCGACAAAGATCAGCACGAGCCCGAGGAACTCGCCCAGGAAGAACGACCACGTCACCCCGAACCGGTTCAGGCTGCTCGTCACTGCGGGGATGAGCGAGCCGACCGCAATGAGGATGGTCGCCGGTACACGCGAGTTGAGCTTGCCGCGCAGCAAGGCCGAAAAGGCCGACGGCAGCGACGCGAAGAAGTTCACGACGATCGCAACAATCCCCATCCGCGCGGAGACGGCCCGCTTCTTCGGCATGTAGATGTAAGCCGAGTACAGCGCGCCGAAAACCAGCGCGAGCCCGCCGCCCGCGTTGAAGGGCACGCTGCTCACCCGCAGATAGCCCGGAAATCCCGAAGCGACCGGAGCGTGGGTCGTGGGATCGATGACCACGCCGGTCACGGGGGCGGTCAACACGAGGACGGTGACGACCACCGTGCCCGCCACCAGGAAGGCCATCGCCACGTGCCCCTGCGCCTCGCGCCGCCGCCAGGTCGTGAGAGCGATGGCCGCCGCCGCAACCAGGGCACAAGCCAGGGCTACGTAGCCGGCCGTCGCCGATCCCACATATTTAGAGGTCGCGAGGACCGAGAACAGACCTCCCAGAGCCACCGAGGCGGCCACGAAGTAGCCGAACCGGGTCTTGTTGAGCAGATACAGGGTCCCAGCGCCGAGGTACGCCGGCACGAGGAAAGCCCCGACGAGATACCAGACCCGGTACAAGCCTGTGTTCCAGCCGAACGCCCCACCCAGGAACTCGCACCCGGTCGCGATCCCGTACCAGAGCAGCCCGATCGCCCACACCAGCTGGAAGTTGTTCCGGCGCTGCCACCACTGGTCGAAAACCATGCCCGCGAAGACGAAGCTCAAGGTCGCCGACAGAAGAGGCAGCACGACGTGCACGCGTCCAGTCTAGGTCGAGCCCGATCCTTGACGGCCTTGCTGAACTGCCTCAAACTCCGATCGTCGGTACACGGAGCAATTCCGCTCCGAACCTCGCCGGGCGCGCGCAGGGCGCACCTCTGAAAATTGGGGAGGAATTCAGGTTGGCGATAACGCGCCGCGAGATGTTGAAGACCACCGGCATCGTGCTCGGTGGGTTGGCGGTCCCAGGCGTCCTCGAGTCATGCCTGACGAGCTCGACGAGCTCGACGACGTCCGGCACGATCAAGATCGGCTTCGTCAGCCCGATCACAGGCCCCGCGGCCGGCTTCGGCGAGCCCGACCCGTACGTCCTCGGCCTGGCGCGCAAAGCGTTCGCGAGCGGGCTCACGATCGGCGGCACCAACTACTCCGTCGAGATCGTCTCCCGCGACGGCCAGTCGACTCCTTCGGTCGGCTCGCAGGTCGCGAATGACCTCATCCAGAACCAGAAGGTCGACCTGATGCTCACGACCTCGACGCCGGAGACGGTGAATCCGGTCGCCGACGCGTGCGAGGCGGCGCAGGTCCCGTGCATCTCCACCGTCGTCCCCTGGGAAGCGTGGTACCTCGGCCGCGGTGGGAAGGTCGGCCAGCCGACGCCGTTCAAGTGGACCTTCCACTACTGCTTCGGCGTCCTGCAGTTCTTCCTCGCCTACACGCACCTGTGGCCGCAGGTCCCGACGAACAAGAAGGTCGGCGTGATGTGGCCGAACGACGCCGACGGCAACGCGATCCGCGGCGCGCTCGGTCCACTGCTCAAGAGCGCGGGCTACACGATCGTCGACCCGGGCGCGTACGCGGACGGAACGAACGACTACACCGCGCAGATCCAGAAGTTCATCGCCGAGGACTGCCAGATCTTCAACACGTTCCCGATCCCGCCCGACTTCGCGACCTTCTGGCAGCAGGCCGCGCAGCAGGGCTACACCAAGAAGGTCAAGATCGCGCAGATCGCCAAGACCGGTCTGTTTCCGTCCCAGGTGTCGTCGCTTGGCGCCATCGGCAACCTTCTTGCCTCAGGCGTGTACTGGGCGCCGACGTGGCCGTATAAATCGTCACTGACGGGGATGACCAGCAAACAGCTCGGCGACGGCTACGAGTCTTCGACCGGCAAGCAGTGGAACCAGCAGATCGGCGCGAGCATGTCCCTGTTCGACGTCGCCTCGGCGGTGCTCAAGGCGAGCGGTGATCCGAAGAACAAGCAGAAGATCGTTGACGCCATGAAGACGCTCACGGTCGAGACGCCAGTCGGCAACCTGGATTGGACCAAGAACCCCGACTTCGGTCCAGGCACGCCGCCGGTGTCGGGCGTCGTCAGCACGCCGATCATCGGCGGCCAGTGGAAGCAAGGCGTCAGCAAATGGCCGGTCGACTTCGTGATCTGCGAAAACGCGGCCGACCCGAACGTTCCGGTGGCCTCAACGCTGCAGCCCTATACCGCCTAGCACGACGGATTCCGTCCTGGTCGCGACCGGCATCACGAAGCGCTTCGGCGCGCTCGCCGTGCTGGACGGTGTCAGTCTCGGCCTGAGCCCGGGCGACGCCGTCGGCATCGTCGGGCCAAATGGGGCCGGCAAGACGACGCTGCTGAACGTGCTCGCGGGGTCGATGGCGCCGGACCAGGGCACCATAGTCTTTCGCGGTCGCGACATCACATCGAAAGGCGCGGCCGACCGCTGCAACCTCGGAATCGCGCGAACACATCAGGTGCCGCGTCCGTTCGGGGGGATGACGGTGTTCGAGAACGTCCTGGTCGCGGCGACCGCCGGCGCGCGCAAGCGCGGCGGCGAGGCTTACGACCTTTGCCTGCGAGTCCTCGACCAGACGGCCCTCATAACGCACGCCAATCGCCGGGCCGAGAGCCTTGGCCTGCTCCAGCGCAAACGGCTCGAGCTGGCGCGAGCGCTCGCCGTCGATCCCGCGGTGCTGCTCCTCGACGAGATCGGGGGAGGTCTCACGGATGCCGAGACCGGGGCTTTGGTCGAGACCGTCTCCGGCCTGCGTGACCGGGGCATCGCGGTGCTGTGGATCGAGCACATCGTGCACGTGCTCATGCAGGTGGTCGGCCGCCTCGTGTGTATGGACGAGGGCCGGATCATCGCCGAGGGCGCGCCAGAGGTGGTTGTGGCCCAGGCCGCGGTGATCGATGCGTACCTCGGAGGGCAGGCATGAGCCTGCTCAAGGTGGAGGCGCTCGACTGCCGCTACGGACTCCTCCAGGCCGTGCGCGGGATGTCCTTCGAGGTCGCGCAGGGGGAGACTCTCGCGCTGATCGGCGCCAACGGCGCCGGCAAGACGACGCTGCTGCGCTCGGTCGCCGGTGCGCACAGGCCCCATGGCGGCCGCATTCTTTTTGACGGGGCGGACGTGACCGCGCTTCCCGCCAACCGCCGGGTGGAGCGCGGCATCGCCCTGGTGCCGGAGGGCCGCCGCTTGTTCCCAGGCCTCACGGTCGAGGAGAACCTCAAGGTGGCGGCAAAGGGCCGGCGCGGGCGGTGGAACGTGGAGACGGTCCTCGAGGTGTTCCCGCTTCTCCAGCCTCGTCTGCACATGCCGGCCGCGACTCTTTCCGGCGGCGAGCAGCAGGCAGTCGCGATCGGCCGCGCGCTCATGAGCAATCCGCGCCTTTTGCTCCTTGACGAGGTTTCCCTTGGGCTGGCGCCAGTCGTTGTGGATTCCGTGTACCGCTCTCTCCAGGGCATCATCGCCGAGGGCGCGACCGTCGTCCTCGTCGAGCAGGACCTCACACGCGCGCTGAAGGTTGCCGACCGCGTCGTGTGCGTGCTCGAGGGCCGCCTCGTGCTGGAGGGTCAGGCGAAAGCGCTCGACCGCGATGCGGTGGTCAACGCCTATTTCGGTTTGAGGCGCTCGGCATGACTGTCGTCAACGCGATTCTTCAGGGGATCTTCTTGGGCGCGTTCTACGCGGTGCTCGCGTGCGGCCTTTCGATCATGTTCGGCGTGATGCGGATCATCAACCTGGCCCACGGCGACCTGGCGGTGCTTGGTGCGTATTTGGTGTTCGTCGTCGTCGACCACCTCGGCGTTTCGCCTTTCGTCGCGTTCCTCGTCGCCCTGCCCGCGATGATCGTCCTTGGTTACGTCCTTCAGCTGACGATCCTGGAGCGGAGCCTGAGATCCGGGATCCTGACTCCGCTGCTTGCGACCTTCGGGCTGGCGATCGTGATCCAGAACCTCCTGCTCATCGTCTTCTCACCGGACGTGCACTCCCTCGGCGGCACGGCCGGGCAGGTCACGACCGCGAGCTGGCAGGTTGCCGGAGGACTGACGGTCTCGGCCCTCGGAATCATCGTGCTGCTCGTTGCGGTGCTGCTGTTCGCAGCGCTGCAGGTCTTCCTCTCGAGGACACGCCTGGGGTGGATGATGCGGGCGACGGCGGAGGACGCGGATGCGGCCGAGCTCGTCGGCATCGACAGCCGGCGGACATACGCGTGGGCGACGGCGCTTGCCGTAGGGATCGCGGCGCTCGGAGGCCTGTTCCTCGCCCTCCGCTCGGTGTTTGACCCGCTGAGCGGTCCGACGCAGCTCATCTTCGCGTTCGAGGCGGTTGTGATCGGCGGCATGGGTTCGCTCTGGGGCACGCTCCTGGGCGGGCTCGCGCTGGGTGTGGCCCAGACCCTTGGCGCGCAGATCAATCCGCAGTTCGCGGTGCTCGCCGGGCACCTGCTCTTCCTCGCAGTCTTGATCGTCAGGTTCGGCGGGGGAAGGGTTGTGTTGCGGGTGGGAACATGAGAGTCGCGCGCTGGACGCGCACGTCGAAGCTCACCGCCGCCGCAACCGGCGCGCTGGCCGTGCTGCTGGCGTCCGTTCCGCTCGTCTTCGACCCTGACCTGGTGCAGAAGCTCACGACCCTTCTGATCCTCGTGCTGCTGGCGGCGATGTGGAACGCGCTCGCCGGCTACGGCGGGCTTCTCTCGGTCGGCCAACAGGCGTTCATCGGCATCGGCGCTTACGCCACTGTCTACTTCGCGAACCTCGGCATCACGCCGTACCTCGCGATGCTCTTCGGCACGCTGCTGGCCGGTGCGATCTCGCTGCCCATTTCGCTGTTCGCGCTTCGCCTGCGCGCCGCGCAGTTCGCGATCGGCATGTGGGTGATCGCGGAGGTCGCATCGCTCATCGTCCTCCTCGACCAGAACCTCGGCGCCGGCACAGGGATCTCGCTCATCCAGCTCAACCAGTTCGACCCCAACTTCCGCCAGGCGTACACGTTCTGGCTGGCGTTGGGGTTCACCGTCATCTTCATGGGGGCTTTGTTCTTTCTCTTACGGTCGCCGCTCGGCGCGTCGCTGCAGGCGATCCGCGATGACGAGGACGCGGCGCGCTCGTTGGGCGTGCGCGTGACCGCACGCAAGCGGCTGCTTTTCGTGCTGGCAGGGCTTGGTTGTGGCGCCGCCGGCGTGTTGATCGTCGCCAACACGCTGTTCATCGAGCCGGGCTCGATCTTCAGCGTGCAGTGGTCCGCCTACATGATCTTCATGGTCCTGGTCGGCGGACTCGGGACGTTCGAGGGCCCGATCCTCGGGGCCATCATCCTGTTCGCGATCCTGCAGACGACCGTCAGCCAGGGCGGACCGTGGTACCTGGTCGGGCTCGGCGCGATCGCGACGCTGTTTGCACTGCTGCTTCCCCGCGGGCTGTGGGGCATGATCGAGGAGCGCCTCGGCCTGCGGCTGCTTCCGGTCGGCTATCGGGTCGTGGAGGCCAAGGAAACAAATGGCAAGACTGCAGACGCCGCCTGAGGACCTCATGCAGCACCCCGGCCATCTTCTGAGGCGCGCCTTACAGGTGATGAACATGCTGTGGGACGAAGAGGTCTCGCATGCCATCACCTCTCCTCAGTTCGCGGCCCTGAACGCCCTGTACCTCGAACCGAACCTCGACCAGCGAACACTCGGAGAGCGCATATCGCTCGACCGCTCGACGATGGCCGACGTCGTCTCGCGTTTGTGCGCACGGGGTTTGATCCGCACCGAACGTGATCCGAAAGACGGCCGACGCAAGACGATCGCCCTGACGGCGCGCGGGACGCAGGCCGTGCAGAGCCTGATCCCGCGGACGCACGCCATGACCGACCGTCTCGTCGGCCCGCTCAAAGAGACGGAACGCACGCAGCTCCTGCGCCTGCTCACCGCGGTCGTGCGCGCCAACGAGCGCAGATAGAGCAGTGTCCGGCGCGAGCCGGCGGCCTAGGACTCCGCGGTTTTCTTGAGACCCTGCAGCACCGGCGCCCAGTTGTTCGCGGCCATCTTGTCCGCCTCTTCCTGGCTCGGATTGTTGTCCTGGATCAGCGTCAGCAAAGTCCGCCCGTTCTCGCCACTCAGCTCGTACGTAACCGTGTGGTAGTTCTCCGGCCTGTCCTCACTGCCGCCCATAGGGCTCCAGTGCGTGTATCGGAGAACTTTCCCGGGTTTGACCTCCAGGACCGTGCCCTTGTCCTCGTAGGCGCGGCCCTGCCATTCGCCCCGCCACTTGATCGGGCTTCCCTCTTTCCAATCCGTCGACATCTCCGTGCCGTGCATGTACTGCTTGACCTTGGCAGGACTGGTCAGCGCGTCCCAGACGTCGTCGGCCGACGCGTTGATGGCTACAGACGTGATCGCCTCGAATCCTCTGGACATCAGCTCACCTCCATACGGGTACAACGCCTGCCTTCCGCGCGAACTGCAGCTAATCGTCGACGCGAACCAGCCGTCTCGACTTGAGCTCCGACCGCGGCAGCGTGCCCACGGCGACCACCCGGCATTCGAGCCGCACTCCCAACGCCTGCCGGAGGTCCGCTTCCATCCGCTCGCTCGAGAAGGAGTCGTCCGACGTCTCGAGCAGCAACGTGACCTCGTCCATCTGCCGCTCGCGCCGGTGTTCGATCACGAACTCGGTCACCTCCTGGTAGCGGCGCACGATGTCCTCCACCTGCGATGGATAGAGGTTGACGCCGCGGACGGTGAACATGTCGTCGACGCGGCCGTGGATCCCGCCGAGGATCTTCAAAAACGGCGAGCCGCACGAGCAGGGCTCGCGCGAGATCTCGGCGCGGTCTCCCGTGCGATAGCGAATCAACGGCATGCCCCACCGGCCGAGGTTGGTGGCGACCAGCTCGCCGTCCGGCAGGACCTCGAAGATGAACTCGCTCTCGATGAGGTGCACGCCATCGCGGGCCGTGCAGCTGTGGCCGGTCGGGCCGAGCTCGGTCATGCCCGTGTGGTCGTAGGCGACCGCCGAGTACGCCGCCTCGATGGCGGCACGCGTCGCCGGAATCGAGGCTCCGGGCTCGCCGGCATGGATCGTCGTCCGGATGCCGGCGGCCGAGAGATTGACTCCGATCTGGTCGGCGACGTCGGCAAGCCGCAGCGCGTACGTCGGCGTCGACAGCAGCACGGTGGCGCCCGCATCCAGCATGTTGCGGACCCGCTGCTCGCTCGTCATCGCGCCGCCGGAGATGCACATCGCGCCGAGCTGTTGCGCGCCACCGAACGCCGTCCAGAACCCGATGAAGGGTCCGAAAGAAAACGCGAAGAACACCCGGTCGGCGCTGGTGACCCCGGCGGCGGGGTACACGTGCTCCGACCAGATGCGCAGCCACCAGTCCCACGACGCCGCGGTGTCGAGCCATCGCAGCGGCGCATCGCCGCTCGAGCCCGAGGTCTGGTGCAGGCGGACATAGTGGTCGAGGGAATACGTCAGGTTCGTGCCGAACGGCGGACGCGCCGCCTGGTCGGCGACGAGCTCCGACTTGCTGGTCAAGGGCAATCGCTCGAAGTCGTCCCAGCCATGGACGTCGTGCAGCCGCGCACGCCAGAAGTCGTTGGTAGCGAGGATGTCCTTCAGGCCGGCCTGCAGCCTTTTCAGCTGCAGTTCCTTAATCGCGGACTGCTCGATCGCCGATCTCTAGGACGGAGTCGAGGATCTCGAAGCCCTCATCCAGCTCTTCCTCTTTTATGCACAGCGGTGGGTTGGTCATGATCGTGTTCCAGCGCACGAACGTGTGCATGCCCGCGTCGAGCAACGCCTGGGTGATGGTCTTCATCTCCGGCGACGTGCCGTTGAACGGTGCGAGCGGTTCGAGCGTCTGCCGGTCGCGAACCAGCTCGATGCAGCCGAAGAGGCCGATCGACCGCGCGGCGCCCACGCACGGATGCCGTTCGCGCAGCTGCCGCAACCGGCGCGCAAGCACCTCGCCCATCCTCCGTGAGTTGCCGACCATGTCGTCCTCTTCGTAGGCCTGCAGCGCGCCCAGCGCCGCAGCGCATCCCAGCGGATGCGAGTTGTAGGTCAGGCCGCCATAGAAGACGTGGTCGTCGAAGTACGCCGCCACCTTCGGCATCATCCCGACCGCACCGAGCGGCACGTACGACGAGGTCAATCCCTTCGCCATCGTGATCAGGTCCGGGACGACGCCCCAGTGATCGACCGCGAACCATCTGCCGGTGCGGCCGAAGCCGGTCATCACCTCGTCGCAGATCATGAGGATGCCGTGGCGGTCGAGGATGGCCCGGACCCCCTGGAGGTATCCGTCGGGCGGGACCAGGATCCCGTTGGTGCCGGTGATCGGCTCGAGGATGAACGCGGCGATCGTCGACGGGCCCTCGAGCTGGATCGTCTCTTCGAGGTCGGCAAGCGATTCCTCGACGGTGTCCCATCCGCGCTGGATGCCGTGGTACGGGTCGAGGACGTGGACCACGTTGCCCGCGTGCTCGTTGGGCCAGCGCCGCGGATCGCCGGTCGCCTGCACCGCGGTGCCCGTCGAGCCATGGTACGAGCGGTAGCGCGCCAGGATCTTCGAGCGGCCGGTCACGGCCCGCGCGATCTTGATCGCGTTCTCGTTGGCGTCCGCGCCGGCGAGCGTGAAAAACACCTTGTCCATGTCGCCTGGCAGCAGCTCCGCAAGCTTGGCGCCCAGGCGGGCGCGGGGCTCGTGCGCCATGAACGGGCTGATGTAGGGCAACTGCTCCGCCTGGCGGTGGATCGCCTCGATGATCCGGCGGTCGCCGTGGCCGGCGTTCACGCACATGAGCTGGCTGTTGAAGTCGAGGAACTTCCGGCCGTCGGCGGTGTAGAAGTAGACGCCTTTGGCGTGGGTCACGGGCAGCGGTTTCAGGCCCGATTGAGCCGCCCAGTCGTAGAGCGTGTGGCGGTGACAGAGCTCGGTCATCTCCGTCGGTGACAGCGCCTTGACAGCTTCTGTTACCACGCTCAGATCGTACTCGCGCGTTCGCCGGAAACGGAGTTAGGATGCTGGCAAGGCATAGAGGTCGGGTTCACGCCAGGAGGGAGGCACGATGTTCCCAGCAGCCTTCGATTACCGGGCTCCGACGACGCTCGACGAGGCCCTTTCCATCCTCGGGCAGCACGGTGACGCGGCCAAGGTCATGGCCGGCGGACAGAGTCTCATCCCGCTGCTCAAGCTGCGTTTCGCCAGGCCGGATCTGGTGGTCGACATCGCCCGCGTCGGCGGCCTGAACCACGTCAGGCGCGACAACGGCCACCTTGCGATCGGTGCGCTGGTGCGGCACGTCGACATCGAGGGCGACAAGCAGGTCGCCGCCGGCGCGCCGGTGCTGGCCGAGGCCGCGCACTGGATCGCCGATCCGCTGGTCCGCAATCGCGGCACGCTGGTCGGATCGATCTGCCACGCCGACCCGGCCGGCGACTGGGGATCGGTGATCCTGGCGATGAAGGCGGACATCGTCGCGCACTCGCGCTCGGGCGAGCGCGTCATCCACTCCACCGACTTCTTCAAGGGCCCGTTCGAGACGGCTCTGAAGCCGGACGAGGTCGTCACCGAGGTTCGCATCCCCGTCGGCAAGGGACGCGGCGGTGGGGCGTATCTCAAGCTCGAACGCAAGGTCGGCGACTTCGCCACCGTCGCCGCGGCGGTACACCTGCACCTTGCCGGCGACAAGATCGAAACAGCGGGCATCGGGCTCACCGCCGTCGGCCCGACCAACATCCAGGCCACCGAAGCCGAGCATTTCCTGCGCGGCAAGCAGGCCACCGACGAGGTCTTCGACGAAGCAGCACGCATGGCCGCCGACTCAGCCGAGCCGAAGGACGACGTGCGCGGCAGCAGGGAATACAAGAAGGACGTGGTCCGTGTGTTCGTGAAGCGCGGTCTCAGGACCGCTGCGCAGCGGGCGAAGGAGGCGGGGGTATGAAAGTCTCGATGAAGGTCAACGGAGTCGAGCGCACCGCGGACGTCGAGCCGCGTGTGCTGCTCGTCGATTTTCTGCGCAGCAACCTGCGCCTGACGGGGACGCACATCGGATGCGACACGTCCAGCTGCGGGGCATGCACCGTCCTGATCGACGGCGAACCCGTCAAGTCGTGCACGCAGCTCGCGGTGCAGGCGAACGGCCGCAGCATCACCACGGTCGAAGGCCTCGCGACGGCGTCCGGCCTTGCGCCGATCCAGGTCGGGTTTCACGAAGAGCACGGCCTGCAGTGCGGCTTCTGCACCCCCGGCATGATGCTCGTCGGCACGGCGCTGCTCGACCGCAATCCGAAGCCGACGGAGGAAGAGATTCGGTGGGCCATCAGCGGCAACCTCTGCCGGTGCACCGGCTACATGAACATCGTCAAGGCGATCAAGCACGCGGCGATGCTGCGCGAGCAGTCCGAGGTGGTGCCGCGTGAGAAGGCCGGCGCGGCCTCAGGAGGTGAGTGATGGCGACCGAAGTCCACATGCACGGCCGCATCGGCGAACCGATCAAGCGCAAGGAAGACGGGCGCTTCATCCGCGGCAAGGGCAACTATCTCGACGACGTCGAGCTGCCCGGCATGCTGCACATGGCGATCCTGCGCAGCCCGCACGCCCACGCGCGCATCAAATCCGTCGACACCGCCGCGGCGTCGGCGATGCCGGGCGTGATCGCGGTCGTAACCGGCGAGCTGATGGCGCAGCACAAGCTCGCCTGGATGCCGACGCTGTCGTACGACACGCAGGCCGTCCTCGCCACCGACAAGGTGCGGTTCCAGGGCCAGGAGGTGGCGGCGGTCATCGCCGAGACGCTCTACCAGGCCGAGGACGCGCGGGACGCGGTCGTCGTCGACTACGAGGTGCTGCCTGCGGTCGTCAGCCCCGATTCGGCGAAGGCGGCCGGCGCGCCGCTGATTCGTGATGACAAGGCGGACCAGAAGGACAACCACATCTACCACTGGGAGTCCGGGAACAAGGAGACGACGCAGGCCGCGTTCGCCAAGGCCGACAAGGTGATCCGCCTTCACACCTTCTATCCGCGGTGTCACCCGGCGCCGATGGAAACGTGCGGCATCGTGGCCGACGTCAACCCCGGGACCGGCAGGGTGACGATCTACATGACGAGCCAGGCGCCTCATCTGCACCGCACCGTGTTCGCGCTCGTCGCCGGCCTGCCGGAGGAGAACATCCGGATCATCTCGCCCGACATCGGCGGCGGGTTCGGCAACAAGGTGCCGGTTTACCCCGGCTACGTCGTCGCCACCGCGGCGAGTCTTCTCATCGGCCGTCCCGTGAAGTGGGTCGAGGATCGCTCGGAGAACCTGATCTCGACCGGGTTCGCGCGCGACTATCACATGACGGGCGACCTAGCCGTCGACAAGGACGGGCGCATGCTCGCTCTCCGCGTCCACCTCGACAGCGACAACGGCGCGTTCTTCTCCGACGCGCAGCCGACCAAGACCAAGGCCGGGCTGTTCCACATCGTCACCGGTTCGTACGACATCCCGACAGCGCACATCACGGCGGACGGCTACTACACGAACAAGGCGCCGGGCGGAGTTGCCTACCGCTGCTCTTTCCGCGTGACCGAGGCGAGCTACATGATCGAGCGCCTGGTCACCAACGCGGCCATCGAGCTCGGCATGGACCAGGCGGAGTTCCGGAAGAAGAACTTCATCCGCAAGGACCAGTTCCCGTATCAATCGCCGACCGGATGGGTCTACGACTCGGGCGACTACCACAAAGCGATGGACGTCGCCCTCGAGCAGCTCGGCTATGACGAGCTGCGCAAGGACGTAGAGGCGCGGCGCGCGAAGGGTGAGGTCACCGGCATCGGCATCGCATCATTCACCGAGGTCGTGGGCGCCGGTCACGGCAAAGACTTCGACCTTCTCGGCGTCAGCATGTTCGACAGCGCCGAACTACGGGTGCATCCGACCGGCAAGGCGCTGCTGCGCATGGGCACAAAGTCGCAGGGCCAGGGCCACGAGACGACTTACGCGCAGATCGTCACCGAAGAGCTGGGCATCCCGGCGGCCGACGTCCTGGTTGAGGAGGGCGACACGGACACGGCGCCGTACGGGCTCGGCACATACGCATCGCGTTCGACCCCCGTATCGGGCGCAGCCACCGCCCTGGTCGCGCGCAAGCTTCGCGACAAGGCGCGGAAGATCGCGGGCCACCTGCTGGAGGCGGCCGAGGAAGACATCGAATTCGACGCGGGCCGCTTCTACGTCAAGGGCTCGCCGGACAAGGCCAAGACCATCCAGGAGATCTCCTTCGCCGCGTACAGCACCAACCTCCCCGATGGGATGGAGCCCGGCCTCGAGGGGGTGCATTACTACGACCCGCCGAACATGACCTACCCGTTCGGCACGTATGCGGTCGTGGTCGACATCGACAAGGGGACGGGCCAGGTCAAGGTGCGGCGCATCGTCGCGGTCGATGACTGCGGCGTCCGCATCAACCCGATGATCGTCGAGGGCCAGATCCACGGCGGCCTTGCCGAGGGGTTCGGCATCGCGTTCATGCAGCTCATCACGTTCGACGCCGACGGCAACTGCATCGGCTCGAACTTCACGGACTACCTGCTCCCGACCGCGGTCGAGACGCCGCGGTTCGAGCTTGGCGAGACGGTCACGCCGTCGCCGCACCACCCGCTCGGCGCCAAGGGCGTCGGCGAATCGCCGACCGTCGGCTCGCCGGCGGCCTACGTCAACGCCGTCATCGACGCGCTTGCGCCGTATGGTGTCCGCAACATCGACATGCCGGTTACTTCGGACAAGGTCTGGGCCGCCCTGCGCGCGGCGGGAGTCAACGAATAGGCGACGAAGTTCTTGATCTGCTGAGGGATTACGAGGCCGCGGGCACGCCATGCGTGCTCGCGACCGTCGTGCGCGTCGAGCCGCCGACCTCGGCGCGGCCTGGTGATCGCGCGATCATCACCGCCGAAGGCCGCCTGCGCGGCTGGATCGGCGGCAGCTGCTCAGAACCCGTGGTGCGGCGTGAGGCCCTTCGCGCGCTCGCCGGCGGCGCGCCAAAGCTCATCCACATCGTCGGCAACTCGGGCGAGGTCAGGGAATCACACGAATCCGGCGAGGTGTCGATCGCCACGACCTGTCCGAGCGGGGGATCATTGGACATCTTCATCGAGCCCAGACTTCCGAAGCCGCTGTTGCTCGTGTTCGGCGACGGTCCGGCCGCGTCGACGCTGGTTCGGCTCGCCGAGCTGACGGGATTTCGTGCCCGCAACGTCAGTCACGCGGAGGTGGCGACGATCGAGGTGCCTTCAGGTGAGACCTACGCGGTGGTCGCGACGATGGGTCACTTCGACGAGGACGCGCTGCAGACGGTTTTGAGCCACGCTCACGTCGAAGTCAGCCTGATCGCGAGCACGCGACGGGCCGCCGCGGTGCGTCAGGCGCTGTTGGCGCGCGGCCTCGACGAGCACACGCTCGCGCGGGTCCACACGCCGGCGGGCAAGGTACGTGGCGGCACGCAGGAGGAGATTGCCCTCCTGGCTCTCGCGGAGATCGTCAGTGCGCGGCGCAAGCGTCCGGCGAAAGCCGTGGTCGAGGTCGCGCAGGTGACGTTCGTCACCGACCCCGTGTGCGGCATGACCGTCGATCCCCTGACGAGCACGCGCAAATCCACGCACAAAGGCATCGACTACTGGTTCTGCTCCGACGGCTGCAAGGCCGAGTTCGAGCAGAATCCCGACAGACTGATCGCCCGGGCTTAGGCCTCCAGCCCAGCGAGCATCTTCTTCAGCAGACCGGCGAGCTGACTCCCCTCGTCAGCGTCGAGCGTCGCCACCAGCCGGCGCTCGGCGTCGGTGTTGGCCTTGACCGCGTCGTCAAGGATTCTTCGGCCTTCATCGGTCAGCTCGACCAGGACGCCTCGCCTGTCGTTGGGGTGGCGCTCGCGTCGCACCAGCCCGCGTTTCTCCAGCCGGTCGAGCCGGCTGGTGATGCCGGCGGACGAGATCATCAGACCCTTGAAAAGCTGGGTCGGCGAGAGCTGGTTGGTGGGCCCGGCGAAGCGCAGGGCGCTGAGCACTCCGACATCTCCTCGGTTGAGCCCGAAGCGGCCGAAGACCTCTTCCTGCTGCCGCGAGATGTGGAGCGCGATCCGCGAGATGCGGGCGGTCACCTCGTAGGTCTCGGCCTCGAACCACGGCTCCGACGTTCCCCAGCTGGAAAGGATCCGGTCCGTCCAGTCGGAGGGCTGAGCCACGCTGCGAGTATATGGAATAGGTCTCGCAGCTTAGAGATTCTCGCTGTCACGTATCTCTCTCCCGAGAGAGTTATACAGGAGGGATACCGTGGACAGCCCCGCCGTCAGCCTCGCCCTCGAGGAGTTCGAGGGCATCTACTCCTTCATGATGTCGCGGGTCGGAAACCGCGCCGACGCCGAGGATCTCACGCAGCAGGTTGCGCTGAAGGCGCTGCCGCGGCTGCAAGCCGCCGCGGCGGCTCCGGCAATCCGCTCGTACCTCTACGCCACCGCGCGATCTGTTCTCGGCGGCTTCTGGTCGAGCCGGCTGCGCCTCCCCGAAGCCGAGCTTGCGGACGACCTGGCGGATCGTATTCAGCGAGATTCGCCGGAACCGTCGTTGGAGGCTGCGGAGTGTCTCGAGCAGACGCTCTCAGCGCTGCCGCCGCACTACCGCGAAATCCTCGAGCTGCGCTTTCTGCGCGGCGCCTCGGTGCGCGAGGTCGCGCTCCGCACCCATCGCACGCCCGGCGCCGTCAAGGTCATGCAGCTGCGCGCCCTCCGCGCCGCCGCGGCAGCCTCTAACTCCCCGACTCGCTCCCGCCCAGCACATCGCCGGCCCGAAGCCGCTCGAGGCTCTGCATACGCTCCTCGGCCCGCGATCCCAGCTGTCGCAGCACCGCCGCGATGACCGCCTCCACCACGGCCATGGCGCCGACGAGCGAGTCGAACGGGCCAACCGTCTCGACGCTCGTGACCAGCACCTGTCGGCTGAAGGCCGAAGCCGGCGAAAGCCACGGATCGGTGAAGAGGATGACGTCACAGCCGCGGGCGGCGGCCACGCGCGCGCTGTCGATCGTGTCCGGCTGGTAGCGGCGATAGTCGAAGACGACCAGCACGTCGGTCTTGCGCATGTCGATCAGCTGCTGAGCAGGCGCGCTGCGCTCCGAGTCGACCAGGCCGATACCCGGTCGGAGAAGGTGCAGCTGCCCGGCGAGGTAGCGCGCGAGCGGCGCGCTGACGCGGCCGCCGAGGACCATGACGCGCCGCCGAACGTCGGCCAGCAGCTCGACCGCCTCCTTCAGGTCGCGGTCGGAGAGCAGGTCGCGCGTTGCCCTCAGGTTGTGGGCCGAGCTCTCGAGGGCGTCGCTGATCGCCGAAGACCGCTTCGGCTCGTCGCGGTAGCGGGCGAGGGGCGAGCTCAGGCGTGCCTGGACCTCGTGGCGCAGCTTCTCCTGGAACTCGGGATAGCCGCGGAAGCCGAGCTTGGTGATGAACCTCGTGACCGTCGGCGGGCTGACGCTCGCGCGCTCGGCGAAGCGGGCCACGCTCTCGAGGCCGGCGATGGGGTACGAGGCGAGAAGGACCCGGGCCAGGCGTCTCTCGGCCGGGCTGAGCGAGTCCAGGCGCTGGCGGACGACCTCGCCCACCCGGGCATCCCTGAGCCCCACCGAATCTGAGGCTGCGCCTTGATTCGGCGGGGACCCCTTGTGACCCGTGCCGTTTGTTACATCCTGCCCCAATCCCACCCTCCAGGGACGTTTGTTGACAACTCCGAACGGTGCTGTTAGCTTCGCCGCGAAAGCTTCAGGGAGAGGCTACTAGGGAGGGGCACCAAATGGCGGTCCAGACTCACAGTTCGGACGTCGAGACACTCCACCGGATGGGCTATGCCCAGGAGCTGCGCCGCCGCATGAGCGGCTTCTCCAACTTCGCCGTCTCGTTCACGATCATCTCGATCCTTTCCGGCTGTCTGACGCTCTACGGCTACGGCATGAACACGGGCGGCCCGGTCGAGATGAGCATCGGCTGGCCGCTGGTAGGCCTGTTTGTGATCATGGTCGGCCTGGCGATGGCCGAGGTGTGCTCCAGCTATCCGACGGCAGGCGGCCTCTACTACTGGGCGGCCAAGCTCGGCGGCAAGAACGCGGCCGGTTGGAGCTGGTTCACCGGCTGGTTCAACCTCATCGGTCAGGTCGGCGTCACTGCAGGCATCGATTTCGGCCTAGCCCTGTTCGCCGACGCATTCCTGAATGGACTGTTCAACTACCCGACGACGCCTCTCGCGATCGTGGGGATCTACACCGTCGTGTTGTTCCTCCACGGACTCCTGAACACTTTCGGCGTCGGCCTCGTGGCCGTACTGAACGACATCTCGGTCTGGTGGCACCTGATCGGCGTGGCGATCATCTTCGTGGTCCTGTTCTTCGTGCCGGCGCATCACCAGTCGATCGGTTTCATCTTCACGACGTTCGTCAACAACACCGGCTTCGGCTTCCCTGGGGCGACCATCTACGTCTTCCTGATCGGCCTTCTGCTCGCCCAGTACACCTTCACCGGCTATGACGCGTCCGCGCACATGACCGAAGAGACGCACAACGCGGCTGTCTCTGGACCACGCGGAATCGTGTGGTCGATCGTCGTGTCGCTGATCGCCGGCTGGGTCCTGCTGCTTGCCGTGACCGGAGCGATTCAGAACTACAGCGCGGAGGCGTCGGCGACCACGCCAGGTGCGCAGGTGTTCCTCGACGCCCTGGGCAAGGGCGGCGGACTGGCGCTGCTGTTCATCATCGTCGGCGCACAGTTCTACTGCGGGATGTCGTCGGTGACCGCCAACTCTCGCATGATCTACGCGTTCTCGCGTGACGGCGCGGTGCCCGGTTCGGAGTTCTGGCACCGAGTCAACCCGCGCACGCGGACCCCGACCAACTCGATCATCTTCGCCGCCGTCGGTGCCTGGCTCCTGGGGCTGCCCTACCTCTGGAACCCCGCGGCCTACTTCGCGGTCACCTCGATCGCCGTGATCGGGCTCTACATCGCGTACGGGATTCCGATCCTCCTCCGCCTGCTGGCCGGCGAGAGGTTTCAGCGGGGGCCGTGGCACCTGCGCCAGTACAGCTATGTCGTGGGTTGGATCGCGGTGGTCTGGATCGCGTTCATCGCGATTCTTTTCATCCTTCCGCAGGTCTCGCCGATCACGCTCCAGACGTTCAACTACGCGATCATCGCCGTCGGCGTCGTCATGGCCTACGCGACCATCTACTGGTTCGCCTCCGCCAGGAACTGGTTCAAGGGACCGAAGGTGCAGGGCACGGCCGAAGAGCTGGCCAAGATCGAGGCCGAGCTCGAGGCGGTCGGCCATGCAGCACCTGCTGGAGCAACGCAATAGACAAGCCGCGAATCGGGATCACCGTCAGCCCCAAGCGCGGTGAGCCCTACTACGAGCCGTATCGGAAGGCGGTAGAGGCAGCGGGCGCGGAGCCGGTCGAGCTCCCGCCCGGCACGCCGTCGCTTCCTGACCTGGATGGTTTGCTGCTGCCCGGCGGCTGGGACGTCGACCCGAAGTTCTACGGCGAGGCCAAAGATGAAAAGGTCGGTCCGATCGACCGCGACCTGGACGAGACCGAGCTCCGACTGTTCAAGCAGGCGCGCGAGCACGACATTCCCGTGCTCGGCATCTGCCGCGGGCAGCAGGTCATCAACGTGGCGATGGGCGGCTCGCTGGTGCAGCATCTCGACGACCACGACGTCCGTGGGCACGGCCGCCAGCATCTGGCGCATACGATCGAGGTCGATCCGTCATCCGAGCTCGGGCATGCAGCGCGCGAGCACAAGATCAGGGTCAACAGCTTCCACCACCAGGCCATCCGCCGGCTCGCTCCGGGACTACACGAGACCGCAAAGGGCGAAGACGGGACGGTCGAGGGCGTGGAGTCGGACGACGGCCTTATCGTTGCCGTCCAGTGCCACCCGGAGGAGCTGACGACCGACCTCCCATGGGCGCGCAGGCTGTTCGAACGGTTCGTCGCCCGGGCACGCGGCCGCCGCAAAGCCCGCAGCAGCTAGGGTCGGGGTTTTGTCGATGTTGACCAAGGAGCATCTCGCGCACCAGGTCGACAACGGCGAGATCGACACCGTGATCGTCGCCTTCACCGACATGCAGGGGCGCTTGATGGGCAAGCGCGTCGACGCGGAGTACTTCGTCCAGACGTCCTACGAAGGCGAATCGACCGAGGGCTGCAACTACCTCATGGCGGTCGACATGGAGATGGATCCCGTTCCCGGCTATCAGATGGCGAACTGGGAGCTCGGTTACGGCGACTTCGACCTGGTGCCCGATTTCAACACGCTGCGCGCGATTCCTTGGCTCGAGGCGACCGCGCTGGTCCTGTGCGACGTCACCTGGCACGACCGATCGCCGGTGCGGCCCTCACCGCGCCAGGTGCTCCGCGCGCAGATCGAGCACGCTCGCGCGCTGGGCTACGAGCCGATGTTCGGTTCGGAGCTCGAGTTCTTCCTGCTGAAGGAGACGTTCGCGGAAGCGCACGCCAAGCACTACATCGACCTGACGCCGTCTGTGCCATACATCCTTGACTACCACATCCTCGCCACGTCCTACGACGAGCCGTTTCTCCGTGCGGTGCGACGCGGAATGAAGGCGGCCGGCATACCGGTCGAGAGCTCCAAGGGCGAGGCGTGGCCAGGTCAGCAGGAGATCAACTTCCACTTTGCCGACGCGCTGACGATGGCGGACAACCACGTGATCTACAAGAACGGGATCAAGGAGATGGCGCAGCAGCATGGCTGCTCGGTCACGTTCATGGCCAAGCCAGACCATCGCTGGATCGGGTCGTCGTGCCACGTGCATTCGTCGTTGTGGTCGGGCCAGCGCAACGTTTTCGACGGCGAGTCCGCGGTGTTCAAGCACTACCTCGCAGGACACATCGCCTACGCGTCCGAGCTCGCCATCTTCCTCGCGCCGAACGTCAACTCCTACAAGCGTTACGCGGCGGGTTCCTGGGCACCGACAACCCTGGCCTGGGGGCATGACAACCGCACGTGCGGCTTTCGGATCGTCGGCCACGGTCAGCATCTGCGGACGGAATCGCGTATCCCGGGCGCAGATGTGAATCCTTATCTGTGCTTCGCGGCGTTGCTGGCGGCGGGGTTGCGGGGCATCGAAGAGAAGCTCCCGCTCCCGCCGGAGTTCAAGGGCAATGCTTATGAGTCGGACGTGCAGCGGTTCCCGCACGCCTTGCGCGATGCGATCGCTTGCCTTGACCATGGATCGATGGCGCGTGCCGCGTTCGGCGACGACGTGATCGACCACTACCTCAACTACGCGCGTACCGAGCAATCGCTTTTCGACAAGGTCGTGACCGGATACGAACGCGAGCGGCTTTTCGAACGTGGGTAGGCTCGAAGGGAAAGTCGCAGTCATCACCGGCGCGGCCGGGGGCATCGGTCGGGAGGCTGCACTTCTGTTTTCGTCCGAAGGCGCGCGCGTTTGTGTCGCCGACGTCGGGCGCGAGGCGGGGGAGAAGACGGCGTCCGAGTGTCGCGAGGCTTTCTTCTTCCCGGCGGACGTGTCCGATCCCGCGAGCGTGGAGGCGATGTACGCGGAGACTGAGCGCCGTTACGGCGCGATCAACGTGCTCTACAACAACGCCGGGATCATGCCGCCGGACGACGACTCGATCCTCATCACCGAGCCGGATGCATGGGACCGCGTGCAGGCGGTCAACGCCCGCGGCGTGTACCTGTGCTGCAAGTACGGGATCCCGTATTTGCTCCAGGCGGGCGGCGGCTCGGTGATCAACGTGGCGTCGTTCGTGGCGCTGGTCGGCGCGGCCACGTCACAGATCGCGTACACGGCTTCCAAGGGTGCGGTGCTTTCCATGTCGCGTGAATTGGCGGTGCAGTTCGCCCGGCAGGGCGTTCGCGTGAACGCGTTGTGCCCGGGACCGGTGGAGACTCCGCTGTTGATGCGCATCTTCAACTCGGATCCAGCCGCGTACCAGCGGCGCCGGATACACCTCCCGATGGGCCGCCTGGCCAAGGCTCGGGAGATCGCCAACGCCGCCCTGTTTCTCGCGAGCGACGAGTCTTCGTACGTCAACGGCGCGACGTTTCTCGTCGACGGTGGTCTGACGGCGGCGTACGTCACGCCCGAATAGCGTCGGGCTGTTAAGGGCGTTCCCTTTCGGTCTTACCTCTGGAACAGTGGGCTCGCTGTGGTCGACCCCATACCAACCGGCGAGGACATCGCGCGTGAGCTGATCGCGCTTCGTCGGGAGATCGACGAGCTCGAGGTGCGCTTCGCTCGACTTGCGGTCGAGTTCGACAAGACGACGTGGTGGGACTACGAAGGTTTCAATACCGCCGCCGACTGGATCCGCTTCAACTGTCACCTGACCTCACACGATGTCGTCGATGCTTTCGCGGTCGGGGCGACCGAGCACGAGATGCCCGCCACGATGACTGCGATGAAATCCGGTTCGATCGGTTTCGCGCATGTCGCGACGATGGGGCGAACCGCGTCTGACGTCGGTGGAGCGTTCGACGAAGCCAAGCTTCTGCCGCTCGCCAAGAAGCTGTCGCCAGGCCGGTTCTTCCACACCTGTCTCAATTTCCGGCATTCCGTGGACGCCGAGGGCTACAACCGCGACCAGGAGACGCTCGCCGAACAGCGTGGACTGCGGCTGAACACCGCACGCGACGGCTGCCTGATCATCAACGGTCTCCTCGACCCGATCGGTGGCGCCGCGTTCCGTTCTGCGCTGGAACCGCTCGCCAAGCGCCTCGGGCCAGCCGACGATCGGACGCGAGAGCAGCGCTACGCCGATGCAGCCGTTGAGCTTGCGTCCGGCGGAAAGGCGGCGAGCGTTCAAGTGACGGCGTCGCTCGAGACCTTGCAGGGAGCGACCGGCGCCCCCGCAGGCGAGATGGAGTTCTCACTGCCGATCTCATCGGCCACGGTGCAGCGCCTCGCGTGCGACTCGACCGTGACTCGCGTCCTGTTGAAGGATTCGGTCGTGATCGATGTCGGCAAGGCGGAGCGAACCGTTCGCGGTCCGCGGCGCCGGGCGCTGAACGCGCGAGATCAGCACTGCCGGTGGCCGGGTTGTGAGCGCCCTGCGGCCTGGTGCGACGGCCATCACATCGTCTTCTGGATGCATGGCGGAAGCGACGATCTCGAGAATCTCGTCCTCCTCTGTCGCCGGCATCATCGGATGGTGCACGAGGGCGGATGGCAGCTCGTGAAGACGGAGAGTGGGCAAATCGTCCCGGTCGCTCCGACGATCGAATTTGCAGAGCCGCCAGGGCCGGACTAGCCAGTAACCCGTTGCCGTATGTCTCTGCGTCATGCGCAGAGTGCTTCTGACAATGGCGTTGCTGGCAGCGGTTTCCTGCGGCGGCACGGCCACGCAATCTGCAACGTCGCCTGCTCCCGCGACGTCGCCTCCAGCTGCCACCGTCGCACTTGCGAGCAATCCGAAGCTCGGGCAGATCCTGGTCGACGGCAACGGCCGAACGCTGTACCTCTTCGAAGCTGACAAAGGGATGTCCTCGACGTGCTATGGCGCATGCGCGACCTACTGGCCGCCTCTGCTTACTGGCGGAGCTCCGGTCGCCGGGACGGGGGTCAACGCATCGTTGCTTGGAACGACGAAGCGGACCGACGGTACGACTGAGGTCACATATGCCGGCCACCCGTTGTACTACGTCATCACCGATCACAATCTCGGGGATGCCACGGGACAGAACGTGAACAACTTCGGCGCCGCCTGGTTCGTGGTCGGGATGGACGGCAACAAGATCCAGTGATCCGCGTCGCGGCAGGGCCCGCGACGCAATCATCGTGATCGCTGCTCTAACCTCCGTCTCGAGTGATGGTGCGAGTCGAGCAGGTCACGGGCGTGAGCGCGGAGCTTCGCGCGGCCTTGTCTCGGCTGTTGCCACAGCTCAACCCGAACCTGACCGTTCCCGACATCGCCCGATTGGAGCGTCTCGTCGCCGATCCGGCCGTCACTCTGCTCATCGCCAAAGACGGCGATGAGATCGTAGGAACGACGACGGTCATCGTCTATACGACGCCGTTCTGGATCAAAGCGCGTCTGGACGAGGTCGTCGTTGACGCCAACGCCCGTGGCAAGGGCGTCGGCGAAGCGCTCGTGATGGCCGCCCTTGACATCGGCCGGCAAAGAGGCGCCCAGGTCGCAGAGCTCCAGTCTGGCCGCGGCGAAAACCGCAGGGC
>DASTIX010000034.1:0-4056 GCA_035717165.1 Candidatus Dormiibacterota bacterium | reverse complement strand
ATGGACGATGTGGCGGACGACGTCCTCGAGCGTCGCCTTGCCCGTCGCGCGCAGGTGACGCGAGTAAAAGCTGACGCCGACGATGCCGCCCCGGCGCGCGATCTCCGCGACCGTCTCGTCGGTCAGCTGGCGGTCGCCCGGGACCAGCGCCCGCGAGTTGGCGTGCGAGGCGATGATCGGGCCGCGCCACAACGCGAAGGCGTCGGCGACCGCCTCCTCGGCCATGTGGCTCAGGTCCAGGATTACCTGCTGTCGCCGCATCGCTTTGAGGAGCTGGCGCCCGAGGTCGGTGAGGCCGCCCGGTGCGCCGGTGCCACCCGTGTAGCGCGTGCGCGACCAGGCCGGGCCGATGATCCGAACGCCTCGCTCGACCCACGCGCCGAGCTGTGCCGGGGTCTCGATGGGGTCGGCGCCCTCCATCAGCAGGATGGCCGCGAGCCGGCCTTTGCGCCACGTGCGCGCATAGGCAGCAAGGCCTTTGCGGTCACGGATGAACTCCAGGCCGCAGCTCCGGTAGTAGTTGACCTGGGCGGTGGCCATCAGGTTCGCCTCGTGGGCGTTCTCGTACACGAACCTGGTGCGCATCGACCTTTGGGCCCGGACGGGAGCGCAGTACGTCGTGGCGAAGATCAGGCCTACCTCGGCCGCCACCAGGGTCGACCGGCTGACAAGGTAGCCCGGCGCTGGCGGGTTCAGGAACCCGCGGCCATCGGAGATCGCGTTCCACGCGATGTCGAGGTGGGCGTCGACGATCACGTGCTGAGAGTAACCGGCGCCGGCTCACCGAACCGGGTAAACCGTTGTAAGGGGATGCCTCCAAATGTTCGCCAACCGCGCTAGAATCGCCGCGCACGCTGGAGGGCACGTTCGGCCGGCATCGTCCGAGCCTCAGCGCGAATACAAGGGGAGGCCATACAGACGGTGACGGTTAGCTTCGTGGATCGGACCTTGACGTGTCGTGACTGCGGCAGGGAGTTCCTCTTCACCGCAGGCGAGCAGGAGTTCTACCAGTCCCGCGGGCTGCAGAACGAGCCCCGCCGGTGCCCGGAGTGCCGCGCGGCGCGCCGGCAGGCCGACGGCAACGGCCGCGTGCGGATGATGCACGACGTGGTGTGCTCGAACTGCGGCAAGCCGACGCAGGTGCCGTTCGTGCCGACGGGCGCTCGGCCGGTGTACTGCCTGGACTGCTTCCAGACGGTAGGGCGCCGCTAAGAGCCCCGCGCACTTTCCCGGATAGGCGCGCCTATCCGGGGTTTGGGGTCCGGGAATTGGCCGATTAGCCGGCCAAAGCGCGCCTCTGGCTAGGCGATCGCGATCGGCCGCACCGGGGAGCCGGTCGCGCCCCGCATCTTGAGCGGCAGGCAGACGAAGAGGAACTCGTACACCTTTTCCGCCGCGAGCTGCTCGAGGTTGAGGTTCTCGATGATCGGAATGCCGGCGCGCACGAGCAGGAGTATGTGGCCGGGCAGCGTCGCATTGAGATCCCGGTCGAGGGGGCCGTTCATGACGTCGAAGGCCATGTTGTCGGCGCCGACCGCGCCCACCTTGCGCTCGATGAGCCAGCGCGACCCATCGGCGGACACACCGGCGTCGTTGAGGTATTCCGCTGGCTTGGACCACAACGTCGCGTAGCCGGTCCGCACGAGCACGGCGTCGCCCGCGCGGATCTCGACGCGCGCGGCCCGCCCGAGGTCGTCGGGAGTGATCGCGTAGCCGGGCTCGAGCCGTTTGTCGCCGGCGACGTCGAGCAGCACGCCGCGGCAGACGATCGGCGCCATGCCGTCGACGCTGAGCTTCTTGAATCCCTGCGAAGTCTGGACCTCGTCGACGTCGATGTCGCCGTGCAGCTTCAGGTTCTCCGCCTGGTGCGCCAACGCGTCGATGTGAGTGCCGGAGTGCTCCGGTGTGACGATGAGGCCGGATGCTCCTGTCCGCGCCTCAGGCGCGCCCCGCGCGTGGTGGCGGTGCAGAAAGTAGTTGAAGCCGGGCGCATGGGCCGGGTGCGACGGCGCACCCTGATAGCGGGGCTGCTCGAGGTCGAAGACGCGCGCCTTCGCGAGGTCTTCGAGAAGACTCAATCTCGGTAGCGGTAGACGATGCGGCCGCGCGTCAGGTCGTAAGGCGACAGCTCGACGCGGATTCGGTCGCCGGGCGTGATGCGGATGAAGTACCGGCGCATGCGTCCGGCGGCATAGGCGATGAGCTTGTGACCGCCCTCGACCTCAACCTCGAACATCGCGTTTGGAAGCGCCTGCGAGACGACGGCATCCATGACGACGGCGGCTTCCTTTTGGTCGCCGTCACTGCGCTCTGCCTTGCTCTTCGGCGGGCGGCGTGGTCCGCGACGGCCCTTGAATTTGCCCAAGACTCGGAAAGTCTACTGGCGCGCGGCGCCGGAGGTCAGGCGCGACTCGATCTGCGACGCGAGCTCTTGCGAGACCAGGTCGGCGGCCACGAGGCGATTGACGGTCTCGATCCACCGCCGGTCTTTGCGCACGGCACGCATCATGAGCTCGCAGCCCTCATCGAGCTTTCCAGCCTGGGCGAGGCCGAGGCCACCCCAGAACGCGATCTCGACCATGTCAGGCGCTGTCGCGATCGCGTGGTCGAGCGCCGCTCGCGCACTGGCCTCATCGCCCGAAGCGAGTTGCTTCTCCCAGCCGCCAAGCGACGCGTAAGCGCGCTTGATGCGCAGCAGCCGGCGCAGCTCGGAGTTGGGGTCGACCGCGTCGTCGACGCGCAGGTCGATCACGCGGTCCGCCCACGAGCGTCCGGTCGGCGTGCCCGTGACCACGAGCATCGCCGCGGACTGCCTGCCCCTGATGTCGCCACCTTCCTTCTCCGCAGCCTCGAGCGCGGCCATCATGCGTTCGGCAAGCGGCGCATCGGTCGCGAGGTACGCGTCGTACATCGCGTCCCAGACGGTGTCTTTCTCCATCAGGTTCGCCTGGACGCTGAATCCTTCGCCGCTGCGATGGCCGGCCGCGGGGATGGATTTCGGACCGGTGTACACGGCGACGTTGCCGGCCGCGTCCACGATCGCGACCTGCCTGCCTTCGGGTTGATCGTCGCCGGCAAGCAGCGCTTTCAATGCCTGCGTAGCCGTGTAGCCGTTGCGCATGTATTCGAGAGCCAGCGGACCGAAGCTGATGTTGACGTTGGACTGGGTCGCGACGGCGCCGACGCCTGCTATCGCCCACGGCACGACCGGCCCCACCTGGAAGAAGTGCGACTGCACCGCGACGCCTAGCTCGCCGGTCTTGTTGTCGCGCGCGACTATCGAGTAGGTCAATTCGTAGGTATCGTAGCCGCGTGGCTGTGCACTACCAAGAACCCGATTGGTTCACCAAGAACGTCTTCAATCGGTTCGTCGCCGTGATGACGCGGCTCGGAATCAGTGTCTGGGGCTCCCGTGTCCTTCGCGTCAAAGGCCGCAAGTCGGGCGAGTGGCACAGCACACCGGCGAACCTGCTGACCATCGACAAGACGCAGTACCTCGTCGCCCCTCGCGGTCATACGCAGTGGGTGCGCAACATCCGCGTGTCCGGTGAAGGCGAGCTCGTCCTCGGCAGCCACGCGCAGCGTTTCAAGGCGGTCGAGATTCCGGAGGATCAGCGCGTGCCGATCCTGCGCGAGTACCTGAGACGCTGGGCGTTCGAGGTCGGGATGTTCTTTGGCGGCGTCAGCGCGAACTCACCGGATCAAGACCTGCGGCGGATCGCACCCGACCATCCGGTCTTCAGGGTCGACCCGATCGTCTAGTCGTCGCTCTCGTAGCGCAGCTCGCGCGGCTTCGACGCTCGCCAGCGCTCGATCCACGTCCCCTGGACCTCGGGCTGCCTTGCGTCCGCCGAAAGCGTGCGTACGGCCTTCTCCACGCGGGCGGTGAAGTCGCGGGATCCCTCATCAGGTCCAGGCGTCATCGGCTTGCCGATGCGGACTCGGACCTTGCCCGGAAGCGGAAGGGGCTGGTGGCGCGGCATGACCTGGAACGCGCCCTGGATGTGGACCGGCACGACCGGCGTCCCCGTCTCCTTGGCGAGATGCCCGATGCCT
>DASTIX010000033.1:0-29152 GCA_035717165.1 Candidatus Dormiibacterota bacterium | reverse complement strand
ATGGAGCTGTCATCGCGCGACGTCGTCGCGCGCGCCATCAACGCCGAGGTCAACGCCGGACGCGGCTCACCGCATGGCGGCGTGTTCCTCGACATCACCCACCGCTCGCCCGACTACATCAAGCGCAAGCTTCCGTCGATGTACGAGCAGTTCCTGAAGCTCGCGAAGGTCGACATCACCAAGGATCCGATGGAGGTCGCACCGACCATCCACTACGCCATGGGCGGCGTCCGGGTCGAGCCCGAGACCGGCTCGACCACGGTGCCCGGACTTTTCGCCGCGGGCGAGGTGGCGGCCGGCCTGCACGGCGCGAACCGGCTCGGTGGCAACTCGCTGAGCGACCTCCTCGTCTTCGGCAAGCGGGCGGGCGAGGCCGCCGGCGAGAGCTCGAAGTCGAAGAGGGCGAAGGCCAACGTCAATCCGCGCGAGGTCGACGATGCGATCGCGGCTTTGATGGCCCCGCTGGAGCGGCCTGCGGGCGAGAATCCCTACGCACTCCAGCTCGAGATCCAGGAGACGATGAGCCAGCACGCCCCGATCGTTCGCGAAGCCGCGGGCCTCGAAGAGGGGCTGAAGAAGATCCTCGATCTCGGAGCTCGCGCCAGTTCGTGCGGGACGGGCGGCTCGCGCTCGCTCGCGTTCAACCCCGGCTGGCACACCGCGATCGACCTGCGGTCGATGCTCGTCAACGCCGAGGCGCTGCTGCGCTCGGCGCTCGAGCGCAAGGAGAGCCGCGGCGCGCACGCGCGCTCGGATTACCCGAAGACGGACGAGAGCCTTGCCGACGTCAATTACATCGTCGAGAAGTCGCCCGACGGAATGGCGGTCCGGCAGGTCCGCCGGCCGGCGCTTCCGGACTTTCTCGCCGAAGTCGTCGATCACTCTTACGCCCGTTACACGCCCGAGGAGCGCGAGTGATGCAGCAGATCTCCGACCTCGAGCTGCGTGTCTGGCGGGGAACGGCGGAGGGCGGCGAGCACGTCGCCTACCGCGTGCCGGTGCGCGAGGGCATGGTCGTGCTCGACGCGGTGTTGTGGGTGCAGGCGAATCTCGCGCCGGACCTGGCGGTCCGTTGGAACTGCAAGGCCGCGAAGTGCGGATCGTGTTCCGCCGAGATCAACGGCTTCCCCCGGTTGATGTGCAAATCGCCAATCGCCGAGTACGGCTCGAGCGTCACGGTCGGTCCGATGAAAGCCTTCCCGCTCATCAAGGACCTGGTGACCGACGTGAGCTGGAACTACGAGGTCAACAAGAAGATCCCTCAGTTCACTCCGAGCGAAAAGGATCTATCCGGCAGCGAGCCGTGGCGCATGCAGCAGCGCGACGTCGACCGCGTCATCGAGTTTCGCAAGTGCATCGAGTGCTTCCTCTGCCAGGACGTCTGCCACGTGCTGCGCGCCCACGATGAGAAAGCCGCGTTCTTCGGCCCGCGGTTCATGATCCGCGTCGCGTCGCTGGAGATGCACCCGAAGGACACGCTCGACCGCACGCCCTTGCTGCGCAAGGAGGCTGGACTCGGCTACTGCAACATCACCAAGTGCTGCACCGAGGTCTGCCCCGAGCACATCAAGATCACAGACAATGGCATCATCCCGCTGAAGGAGCGCATGGACGATGTCTACTTCGACCCGGTCCGATGGGCGCTCCGGCGGCTGGGCGGCAACTCGGAAAAAGGGAAGACGTAGCTACCCGATGCACATTCAGCACTCTGTGCACATCCAGAGGCCGATCAAAGAGGTGAGCGAAGCGCTGCTCACCGCGCCGTCGAAGTGGTTCCCGAGGTCCGTCGGGATCCATGTCGCGGGCGTCCCGGTCCGCAAGCGCGTCAACGTCGAGTTCGGCGAGCCCGTGCGAACGACGACGTGGGCCGTCATCCCGATCTCGTGGAAGCCCACGTTCGGGCGCAAGCTCCTCCCGGTCATGAACGGAAAGGTCGACGTCTCGCCCGTGAGCAAGGAAGAGACGCGACTGACCGTCAGCGGGATGTACGAGCCTCCGCTGGGGCGGCTCGGCGAGCAGCTCGACGAGGTGCTGATGCACAACGTCGCCGAAGGCACGGTGAAGGAGCTGGCGGAGCAGATCGCCGCTCGCCTCGAGGTCAATTCGGCATAACCCCCCGGATTGGCGCGCCAATCCGTGCAGCTCGCCGCCCAATCCGCCTGATCTAGGCGACTGTCGCGCGGCCTTAGCCGATCTCTCCTGGCGTGGTCGTGTGCCGCGCGAGATACGCCGCCGCCTCGGCGCGGCGTGCGACCTCGAGCTTGGACAGGATGGTCGAGACGTAGTTCTTGACCGTCTTCTCGGCGAGCTTGAGCTCCTTGCCGATCTGCCCGTTGGTGAGGCCCTGCGCGACGAGCGTGAGAATGCGCTCCTCCTGCGCTGAAAGCCGCGCGAGCTTCTCGTCACGCATCGTCTTGCCTTTGCGCAGACGCTCCAGGACGGACTTCGTGACCTCCGGGTCGAGCAGGCTCTTGCCGGCGCCGACCTCACGGATGGCGCGCACGAGCTCGCCGCCGCGGATCTGCTTGAGGACGTAGCCCGCGGCGCCCGCCATGATCGAGGCGAAGAGCGCCTCGTCGTCGGCGAACGACGTGAGCATCAGCACCTGTGTCTTCTCCAGGCGCGCGCGGATCTCACGCGTCGCCTCGATGCCGCTCCCGTCCGTCAGCCGCACGTCCATGACGACGACATCGGGCTTGGTGCGGACCGCCTGGTCGATCGCTTCGCGTACCGTCCCGGCCTCGGCGACCACCGTCATGTCGTCGTTGGCGTTGATCAGGGACTTGACGCCGTCGCGCACGACCTCGTGATCGTCGACCAGCAGGACGCGCACTCTTCGCTCCGCCATCACATCAAATCTTGCCTTGTCGAAGCGGCGAACGGAAGGATGAGAGTCCCCAAATCAACAGGTCTTTAGACCCTGATCGGAAATCTGACGCGGAGCCTCGTTCCCTTGCCGTCCCGCCTGGACACGTCGAGCTCGCCCTGGAGAGAGGCCGCGCGTTCGCGCATGTTGCGCAGACCGTTTCCTACCGTTCCCGAGTTGGGATCGAACCCGACGCCGTCGTCGTCGACCGTCAGGATCGCATCCGGTCCGTGGCGCGAAAGGCTCAGATGTGCGCGTGAGGCATGAGCGTGTCGCACAACGTTCGAGAGGGCCTCGCGTGTCAGCTGCACGATGTCGGCGGAGCGGCCCGACAACGCGGCTGCGACTCCCGCGTCGAGATCGACGTCGACCGCAAGATGCGAGCGGGTCTGTGTCTCATCGGCGAGTGTGTGCAGCGCCTGGTCGAGCTGCCGGTCGGCCAGGATTCCGGGCCGCAGGCCGAAGATGTAGTTGCGGAGGTCGCGGATGACCCGGTCGAGCTCTTCGACGGCGCTTTCGATCCGCACCGCCGTATCGGGCGATCTCGAGGTGAGGGCAGCACCTTGCAGGCTCATGCCGACGGCGAAAAGCGACTGGATGATCCCGTCGTGCAGCTCCTTCGCGATCCGTTCGCGCTCCTCCATCAGGCCGAGCCTGCGCACCTCCGCCTGCACGCGCGCGTAGTCGATCGCCACTGATGCCTGGGCCGCGAGCGTCTCGACCAGGTTGACGCGCCGTCGGTCGAAGACCGGCTTGCCTTTGAGCTTCGTCACCATCAACGTGCCTGCACTCCCTCCGGGCACTCTGAGCGGAGCAAAGATCGCGGGCCCGTGCCTTCCGAGACGAACGATCGGCTGGAAGGCGCGGTCGTCGACGCTGACGTCGGAGATGGCCATCGTCACGCCGGTGCGCATCACGGCACCTGAGATCGAGCCCGCAGCCGGAAGGGTTTTGCCGCGCAAATCACTCGACCGTGCGCCGACGGCCGCCGCGACGATGAGCTCGCCCGGCGTGTCCGTCACCGTGATGATCGTGCCGGCATCGGCGCCCGCGAGCTCGCTCGCGTGCTCGGCGATCGTCTCGAGGAGCTCGGCTTCGGGTTCGCTCGCCAGGACCTTCTCGGTGATGTCGCGCAGCGCGTCGAGCCAGCGTTCGCGATCGCGGATGTCTTCGTAGAGCGTCGCGTTGGCGATGGCGACGCCGGCCTGCGCGGCCAGGATCACCAGCGCCTCTTGATCCTCGGCCGTGAACTCGGACCCGGAACGCTTCTCCGCGAGGTAGACGTTGCCGAAGACCCTGCCCATGGCCTGGACCGGAGCGCCGAGGAACGAATGCATCGGGGGATGATTCGACGGGAATCCGACCGAACCTGGTTGGTCGGCGATGTTGCGCAGGCGCAGCGGCTTGGGATCATGGATCAGCTGGCCCAGTACGCCACGTCCCGTCGGCAGAGCGCCGATCGCCTTGCGCTCCTTCTCCGAGATCCCGGTGGTGATGAACTCGACCAGCGTGCCGGCGTCACCGATGACCCCGAGGGCGCCGTAACGGGCGTCGGTGACGTCGGCGGCCAGGTCGACGATGCGCTGCAGGACGACCGGCAGCGAGAGCTCGGAGGCGAGCGTCAGCCCTGCCTGCAGGAGAACGTCCTTGCGGTCGCGTGCGGGGGTCGCCACCGAGGGCGAGAGTACGACGATTGACCCTGGCCCGGCGGGTCGATCGGCCCTCGTTCCGGACGTGGATCGCGGCGAAGCTCAATCCATGAAGAGCAGGAGATTCGGCCGGATCCTCATTGCCACCGACGGCAGCGAGCCCGCGACCGAGGCGGCGTCGATTGCGACGAACCTCGCGCAGGCTTCGGGCGCGTGCGTCAGAGTGGTCCACGTCTGGAACCTCGAGGTGCACCACCGCCATGGGGTGTGGGACGTCGAGACACGCGCCGAGGCCAACCAGCTGATCGACTCGACCGTAAAGCGGTTGCGCGCGCTTGGGCTCGAAGTCGACGGTCAGATCCTTCATGCCGACAACCGGCACATCGCGGCGGCCGTGGCCGATGCGGCGCGAACGTTCGCCGCCGACCTCATCGTCGTCGGCTCACGCGGTCTGTCGGACTGGGCTTCACTGCTTACCAGTCAGAGCGTCAGCCACGAGCTTCTGACGAAGGTCGAGTGCCCTGTGCTGATCGTCCGCGGGCCGTCGACCGCGTCGGCGCATCGCGCACAGCGCGTCCTGGTGGCGATCGCCGGCGACGAGATCGAGCCCTCGGTCGACGCCGCGATCGCTCTCGCGTCGGCTCCCGGATCGTCCGTGATCGTGGTCCACGTCCCGATCACGCTCTTCGGCTCGCAGGGCTACTCGTACGTCGAGCCTGACGACGAGATGGACTCGACGATCACGCGCGCGACGAAACTCCTGCGCGAAGCCGGAGTGCCGGCCGAGTCGATGGTGACGCACGATGGGCCGGTCGCCAAGACGGTGATCGAGGCCGCGGCGGCGTGGGGCGCGGACATCATCGTCATCGGGTCGAGCCGGATGGGCGACCTCGGCAGCCTGGTCCTCGGCTCGGTCACGCACAGTCTGCTGCGCACGAGCGAGCGCCCGGTGCTCGTCGCGGAGAGGGTGGCGCGATGAGCAGCTTCCCCCGCCACCGCACCGTCGCCGACGTCATGACCGAACGCGTCCATGTCGCGAGCCCGATGACGCCGTTCAAGCTGCTGGTCCGGCTGATCGAGGAAAACCGGGTGAGCGCCATCCCGATCGTGGATCAGCACGGCGTACCGGTCGGCGTCGTCTCCGAGTCGGACCTGCTCCTCAAGGAGCGCTTCGACGAGCTCGAGTCCACGAGCGACCTCCTGCACCCTCGCCGCCACTCCAGGGAGCTGGCCAAGGCGGGAGGCATGGTCGCGGCCGATCTCATGAGCTCGCCCGCGATCACGATCGCGAGCACATGCCGGCTCATCGACGCCGCAAGGCTGATGCAGGAACGCAAGGTGCGCCGTCTGGTCGTCGTCGACGAGCGCGGAAAGATCGCGGGCATTCTGAGCCGCAGCGACATCCTCCAGGTCTTCCTTCGCAGCGACGAGGACTTGAGGGAGGAGATCGTCGAAGGCCTGATCCCCTCGCTCATGCTCGATCACACGCAGGAGATCGCGGTCGACGTGCGCTACAACGTCGTCACCCTCGATGGTGACGTCGACCGGAGGAGCGACGTCGACGTGCTCGGCCGGCTGACGCGCAACATCGACGGCGTCGTCGGAGTCATCAACAGGCTGAAGTACCGCTGGGACGACACGGAGCTCGCGGCCGTCCCGAGCTGGTGAGATGGCGGAGGTTTCCACGGTGAGGCCCGCGGCAGGCAGGCTCGAGGTCATGCCTGACAGTGAGTGCGTGCGCCGCCTGAAAGCAAACGACCTCGGGCGCCTGGGGCTCGTCGACCACGACGTCAGGCCGGTGATCTTTCCGATCAACTACTTCTTCGACGAAGGGGTGATCGCCTTTCGCACCGGCCCGGGTTCCAAGCTGGACCTCGCGCCTGGCTCGCCGGTGTGCTTCGAGATCGACGGATGGGATGCGGCGGCGGGCGTCGGATGGAGCGTGATGGCCCGCGGTCTCGCCCACGACTTCACCCACCCGCGCGGCTCGCCGAGCGCGCGCATGCGGTACTGGCCGGTGCGGCCGATGGCGCCCGGGTCGCGTGAGAACTGGGTAGGCATCTGGGTGACCGAGATCACGGGCCGCTGGTTTCGGTCGGCGGGCCCGAGCGACTGAGGACTTAAGCCTCTCCCGGCGCACGAGGTCCGGGTCCATCCTGATCGCGGAGGTGTGGACATGAAAAGCCTCGTCGTCTACGGAACCCGTTACGGGAACACAGAAAAGATCGCCCTGGCGGTCAGCACCGGCCTCCGTTCCATCGGCGTCGTCGAGATGCTGACCGTCGAGAAAGCCCAGGACGTTCGGGTGCGCGAGTACGACCTCGTCGTGTTCGGCGGTCCGACGGAGGGACACGGCGTGACCGAGCCGGTCGCGGCCTACGTCGACCGTATCGGTGACGCCATCACCGGCATCGCCGTGGCCACGTTCGACACCAGGCTGCGCTGGCCCAAGTGGGTTTCCGGCTCGGCGGCCGACGCGATCGCCGGCCGGCTGGAGAAGTTCGGAGCGGACCTGATCATCGCGCCCGCCAGCTTCATCGTCACCGGCAAGCCCACGGCGCTCGAGCCCGGCGAGCTGGAGCGTGCGGAGGCATGGGGCCGCGCGCTCGGGATCAAGGTCTCGTCGGTGTTGGCTCCCAAGGCCGTCTGACCGAGATCTGACCGCGAGTCGAAGGGCCCGCCGCTCGACGGGCCCTTTGCCCTTCGGTTTGCGGGACCATCGCCGCTTCGACTTCGGGTCCTACGCGGGGACAATCGCAACGTGAGCTGGACTGTCGCGGACGTCATGACCAGGGAAGTGGTCGTCGTCGAACCCGACGAGGACTTCAAGACCTGCGCCCGCCTGTTGCGCAGCAACCGCATCAGCGCCCTGCCGGTGGTCGAGCCACGCTCGCGCCGGGTGGTGGGTGTCGTGTCCGAGTCGGATCTCCTCGCCAAGGAGCGCCGCCGCGGAGCCAAGCCGCCGTTCCTCGGCTTGCGGTGGGAAGACGACGGGTCAGGTGGCCGAACCGCGGGCGACGTCATGACGTCGTCGGCGGTCTGCGTCTCCGTCACCGCGACCATTCCGGAGGCCGCTCGCCTGATGTACCGCGAAGGCGTGAAGAGGTTGCCGGTGATCGATGCCAAAGGCGACCTGGTCGGGATCGTCAGCCGCTCCGACCTCCTGAAGACATTCCTGCGCAGCGACGAGTCGATCAAAGAGGACATCGCGGAAGACGTGTTGCGCAACTCGCTGTCCATCGACCCGAGGACGGTTGGCGTCGAGGTCGACCGAGGAGTCGTCAGGCTCAGCGGAACCATCGAGAGCCGAAGCCTCGTCGCTCTCGTCGAGCGCATGGTGGCCCGCGTCGAGGGAACGGTCGCGGTCGAGAACAAACTCGGCTACCGGTTCGACGACGCACGCATACGGGTGGAGGAGCCGCCCGGGAGTCTCCAGCTGTCGGCGCAGGAACGGTCGCCCCGGTAGTCCCCGTCACGCGAGGGCGGTCTAAATTGCGTCGTAAATGAGCATCAGCTCTTCCCTCGAGCTGAGCGAAGCCGGCCGGCTGCCGGCCGCCGACGTCATGGCCCGGCTGGAAACCTCGCCGGCGGGGCTGTCGACGGCCGAGGCGTCGGCGCGCCTCAGGCAATTCGGGCCGAACAGTCTCGGAACCCATCGCACGACTGCGCTCGAGATCCTCCTCCGCCAGCTGCGCAATCCACTTTTGATCCTTCTCGCCGGGGCGGCGGCAGTCTCGTTTGCGGTCTCCGACCGTACTTCGGCGCTGATCATCCTGGCGATCTCCGGCCTGTCGGTCGGGCTCAGCTTCGCCAACGAGTTCCGCGCCGAGCGCGTGGCCGAGGAGCTGCACGCGCGCATCCAGCACCGCGAGCTCGTCGTCCGCGACGGCACCGTCCACCAGGTAGACGTCACCGATCTCGTTCCCGGCGACGTCGTACTGCTCGACGTGGGTGATGTCGTGCCGGCCGACCTCCGCTTGATCGAGAGCGCCGCGATGGAGTGTGACGAGGCGGTCGTGACGGGCGAATCGATGCCGGTCGCCAAGACCGACGCTGCGACGCCCGCCGGCGACTCGCCGCTCGATCTGCCGTCGTGCGCGCTCATGGGCACGGTCGTGAAAGCCGGGCGGGCCCGGGGCGTTGTCATCCGGACCGGACGCGCGTCGTCTTTCGGCAAGATCGCCGCACAGATCCGCCGCGCGCCGGCGGAGACGGCCTTCGAGACGGGGCTCCGCGATTTTTCGCTGCTGCTCGTCAAGGTGACTGCGGTCCTGGTCGTCCCGATCTTCCTTCTGAACGCCGTCTTCGGGAGGCCCGTCCTCGACTCGCTGCTGTTTGCTCTGGCGATCGCGGTCGGAATGACGCCGCAGCTCCTCCCGGCGGTCGTGACCGTCAGCCTTTCGTTCGGTGCGCGCAAGCTGGCAGCGCGACGCGTCCTGGTGAAGCGCCTGATCAGCATCGAGGACCTCGGCAACATCACGGTGCTGTTCACCGACAAGACGGGCACGCTGACCGAGGGCGCGATCAACTTCGTCTCTGGCGTCGATGCGAGCGGCAACCCATCGGCGGCCGTCTTCAGGCTGGGCCTGATCTGCAACTCGGCCGAGCTGGACGACAAAGGCCAACCGAAAGGCAATCCGCTGGACGTGGCGCTCTGGCAGGCGCCGCAGGCAAAGCCCGATCTCCTTCAGGGAGTCAAGCGCCTGTCGATGGTTCCATTCGACTACGAGCGCCAGAGGATCACGGTCACGGTCGATGACTCCTCGCAGCGGCGGGTGATCACCAAGGGCGCTCCCGAGGCAATCTTCGAGAGGTGTCGCGACGTCCCGCAGGCCGCCCGAGACTGGCTGGGGGCCGCGTTCGATGCGGGGCAGAGGGTGGTCGCGGTCGCCAGCGGGTCCGCGGAGGAAGAGATGCAGCTCGACGGGTTTCTCGTCTTCAACGACCCGCTAAAGGACGACGCCGCGCAGTCGCTCGAGAGGCTGGCCCAGCTTGCCGTCGAGGTCAAGGTCATCACCGGCGACAACGATCGCGTCGCGCGCCGGCTCTGCTCCGACGTCGGGATGCCGGTCAAGGGTGTGCTGGTCGGCTCGCAGATCGAGTCGATGGATGACAAGGCGCTGGGCGCGGCGCTGCCGCAGACGACGATCTTCTCTCGGGTCACGCCGGAGCAGAAGTCGCGCGTCATACGAGTGCAGCGCTCCCTCGGTTCGGACGTCGGTTTCCTGGGCGATGGGGTCAACGACGCGGTCGCCCTGCACGACGCAGACGTCGGAATCTCGGTCGACTCGGCGACGGACGTCGCCAAGGACGCCGCCGACATCGTGCTGCTCGACAAGGACCTCGGCATTCTGGCCGACGGCGTGCTCGAGGGCCGCCAGATCTTCTCGAACACGATCAAGTACGTGCTCATGGGCACGTCCTCGAACTTCGGCAACATGTTCAGCGCCGCGGGCGCTTCACTCTTTCTGCCCTTCCTTCCGATGTCGGCCACGCAGATCCTGCTGCTGAACCTCCTCTATGACACAAGCGAGATCTCGATTCCGACCGACCGCGTCGATCCCGAGATGGTCCAGCGGCCGGCCCACTGGGACATCGGTTTCATCCGCCGCTTCATGGTCCTGTTCGGGCCGATCAGCTCGGTGTTCGACTTCGCAACGTTTGGCGTGATGCTGCTGATATTCCATGCGCACGAGCACCTCTTCCAGAGCGGCTGGTTCGTCGAATCGCTCGCGACGCAGACGCTCGTCATCTTCGTGATCCGCACGCGGCGCGTGCCGTTCCTGCGCAGCCGGCCGGGGACCCTGCTGGCTGCGGCCAGCATCGGCTGCGTCGTGGTCGGCGCGAGCATCCCGTTCTCCCCGCTTGCGGGCTGGTTCGGCTTCAGCCCGCTGCCGCCGTTCTACTTCCTCGTAGTCGGCCTGATGGTGATCGTCTATCTCGCCCTCGCCGAGCTGGCGAAGGTGCTGTTCTACCGATGGGTCAAGCCCGAGGGCCCCGTCAGCATCGAGCTGCCCGAGCACCAGCGCCGGGTGCACCGTCTCCAGACCAACTGGTGGACCCGCCGGGCAGCGCCGAGCGGCGTTTAGGCGGCCGAAAGAAACTCCGCGATCGTCGTGATCACCTTGCCCGGATGTTCTGAATGCGGGTTGTGGCCCGCCCGGTCGATGATCTCGAGCCGCGAGTTGCGGATTCCGGCCGCAAGCTGTCGCTGGTGCTCGGGCGGGAACAGGAAGTCGTCGCTGCCCGCGATCAGCAGCGTCGGCGCCTGGATCTCGCCGAGGCGGTTCATCACCGACCATCGCTTGAGCAAGTGGTTGCCGGCGTAGATCAGCGGCTCCGGGCGTAACTTCGTGTGCCACTCGCCATGGATCAGGTCGCCGACCGTCAGCCACAGGTTCGGCCGGTATGAATATGCGTCACCGATGTGCATCAGGATCGGGATCATCTCGCTCGGGGCGAACTCCCCACGGAACCAGCGCCGCACGAGCTCGACCTTCTCGGCGCTGTAGCCGCGGCGCGTTAGAAGCTCCGGAGCGCGATCCCGCGCCCACGTCGAGTCACCGCCTGTGTCCATCAGCACGAGCCGGCTGACGCGCTTCGGGTAGCGCAGCGCGTACTCGAGCGCGACGTGCCCTCCGAACGAGTGGCCGAGAACCGCCCACCGGTCGAACCCGAGCCGCTGCCGCAGGGCGTCTGCGTCGGCGGTGAGGTTGTCCCACGTCATGGAGGACACCGGAGCGCCGACCGAGCGGCCGTTGCAGCGGTGGTCGTAGAAGACCAGCGTGAAGCGATCCTTCAGCGGTCGTAGCGGAAGCAGCGTCCAGTGGTCGGCCCCGGGCCCGCCGTGCATCAGCACGATCGGACTGCCGTCACCGACGACCTCGACGAACAGCGACACGTCGCGGACTTTGATCAGCCCGGTCGTATCGGTCGAGATCGACGGCGGGTGTGGAGGGGCAGGCCTGGCCGGCCCCTCCACTCGCGCTGCGTGGGTCATGCGGTCGGCGCCATCGGCCGCTGTTGCGGCGCTACAGCCGGGATTTGCGCCTGGCGATACGGTGTGCCGTCGGGTGCGCCGATGACGTATGCGAGCATCGCCGCAAAGCCGAGAGGCGCGAACGCGAAGCTGAGGACTCCGCCGATGAGCAGCACGGCGAACCATGTCCTCTCAGGCAGGGCATAGCTGTTGACCATGCCGCCGATCCAGGCGACGAACTGGCCGATGCTGCCGATAAAGGCGATCACGCCGCCCGTGACGATGAGTGCGATCGTGACCCAGAAGAACCCGTCGATGTTCGGGTCGAACTGGTAGTTGTTCGAGCCGGCGATCTGCGTGAACGTGCCGCCGTAGCCGAGCATCAAAAACACCCCGACAAGAGCCACGATGATCCCGGCCGCGAAGACGGCCAGGCCGCCGATCCATACCTTGGTGATCATGGATTTGGTCATGTGAACAGTCACCTCCGATGACAGCATCAGCTGCGGTCCACCTCGCGGCCAGTGTCTCCCGGCCCGGCCGCGGGGGGACGTTCGGCCGCGCGAGGTGGCGGTCGGCCCGACGAAAGCGGACCGGGCTGCCCTAGTGCGCGGCGCCGCTCGCCTCGATGCTCGAGCTGGAGGTGATTGGCAACATGGCTGTTCAGGAACCGCAGGCAAAGCCCAAGGCCAAGACGCTGCACGTCAAGGTGGTCGACCGCTCGAAGGAAGGCCACCCGGTCGTCAATGTCCGGATGCCGATCGGCATCGTCAAGTTCGGGCTGAAGGTCGCGAAGGCCTACGCGCCCGAGATGAAGGACAAGGACATCGACTGGGACTCGATCGTCGAGATGATCGACGAGGGCGACATGGGCAAGCTCGTCGAGGTGGATGACGAGGCGGAGAACAAGACCGTCGAGGTCTGGGTCGAGTAGGGGAGCTCGGCGGTTAGTGGTGGAGTCGCCAGTTGGCGAACGGGTTCGCCTGCTTGGCGATCCCGGCCGGGAGCACGGCGTGCTTGGCGATGCCGGCAGGGTAGATCGCCTTGCCGACACCGCCGCCGCCCCCGGCTCCGCCACCGCCGGCGGGAGGAGGCGTTGAGGCGGTCGGATTCGACGTAGTAGACGTCGCTGGCACGGATGCCGGCGAGGACAACGGCTGGTTCGGGGCGGCCGAGGAATTAGATGGCGGGGTGACGACCGGATTCGCCGGCGCGATCGCCGCAGCCGTTGCCGGCCGGGAGGACGGGCCGTAGACCACTGCCTGCACCGCCGGACCGGCGACACCGGCGGCGATCAGCGTGACCGCCAGGCTCGTCGCCGCGAGGCCTGAAACCGAGCGCGAGCCAAGCTGCGTCAGTCGCGAGGAGACAGGGCCGAGGAACGGCAGCTGCGCGAACAGCGCGCCGAGCCCGACGATCGGCCAGACCCTCGCCGCCGACGTGGCGAGAAACGCACGCACGACGTCGGGGTCGAAGTGGCTGCCCGACCTGCGGACAAGCTCCTCGCGCGCAGCGCGCATCGAGAGCGCATTGCGGTAGGGGCGTCCGGCGGTCATCGTCTCGTAGCTGTCCGTGACGGCGACGATTCGCCCCCCGAGCGAGATCGCGGTGCCGGCCAGCCCGTACGGATAGCCCGTCCCGTCGAATCGCTCGTGGTGGTCGCGCACGGTCGCCGCCCAGTCGCCCAGCCATCTGTGAAGCGGCGCGATGAGGCGGTAGCCCTCGACCGGGTGATTGCGCAGAGTCTCGAGCTCGTCGTCGTCCGGAAACTCCGGCTTGTTGAGGATCTCCGGCGCGACAGCGAGCTTGCCGATGTCGTGCAAGAGCGCGGCCCACCGCAGCCGGTCGATGTCGCGCTCGGGCAGGTGCAGCTCGTGCGCGACGAGGTCCGTGTACATGCGCACGCGCTCCGAGTGACCGCGGGTGCGGCTGTCGTGGAGGCTCAGCGCGACCGCGAGCTCGAGGATGAGCTGCGCCCGAGTGCCGCTCTCGGGGTCGGACATCTGCCGGAGTCTCAGGAGGTCGGCTTCGAGCCGGCGCTTGTCGACCTTGCGGCGGAGGATCGAATAGCGCGACGGCACGGAGTTCGGGAAGACCAGCGAAAGGTCGAGCAGGGTCGCCAGCGGCAACGTCCGCTGCAGCAGCTCCGCGGCGATCAGCCACGTCGCGGCGAAAGCGGCGCTGAAGCCGACCCACCACAGGACCGTTCCGGTTGTGTCAGGCGGCGCAGGGACGGTGCGGCTGAAGAGGATCGCCACGCCCACGGCGGCCACGGCGGGTACGAGGACGACCACGATCTCGAGGGCGGCGCGGAGCACCGGTCGCCGGCGCCAGCGGCGTTCCGGGCCGGGGACCTGGATCGCGGCCGGCGGCGTCGGTGACGCAGAGGGTGCCGGTTCGACGATCAGTTCCGGAGCGCCGATTCCCATACCTCGAAATGTGCCGCGACCAGCATAGCTGCCAACTCCGCGATCGGCCCATATCTCGACGGTCGTAGAGCCCTGTTGCGTCGATCCACCTACCACGGTGTTCTCGGACGCCGGGCGGAGGCTCCGCCGCTCAGTCTGGTCGGCACCAGGCGGCGTGATCGTCTGATCAGACAACGAACGGCCCCCGGCGCGGGGGCCGTTCGGCCGTTTGTTCCCGGCCTGCCGGCTGGCACTTTGTGACGAGCAGCCATGGCCAACTTCGTCACGGTCGACGGCAACGAAGCGGCCGCGCGTATCGCCCACCGGCTCAGCGAGGTGATTGCGATCTATCCGATCACGCCTTCGTCGGCGATGGGCGAGCTCGCCGATGCGTGGACGGCGTCAGGTCAGAAGAACCTCTGGGGCGCGGTGCCCGAGGTCATCGAGATGCAGAGCGAGGCAGGCGCCGCGGGCGCGCTGCACGGCGCCTTGATCGCAGGAGCGATGTGCACGACGTTCACCGCATCGCAGGGGCTGTTGCTGATGCTGCCCAACATGTTCAAGATCGCGGGCGAGCTGACGCCCGCGGTGTTTCACGTCGCCGCGCGCACGGTCGCGACGCACGCGCTGTCGATCTTCGGCGACCACAGCGATGTCATGGCGGTGCGCACGTCGGGTTTCGCGATGCTGTGCTCCTCGTCGGTCCAGGAGGCGCAGGACCTGGCGCTCATCGCACACCGTGCGACGCTCGAGGCGCGGGTGCCGTTCCTGCATTTCTTCGACGGCTTTCGCACGTCGCACGAGGTCAACAAGATCGTCCCGCTCACCGACGACGACCTGCGGGCGATGATCCCCGACGCGCTCGTCACGGCGCACCGCGCCCGCGGTCTTTCTCCGGACAGGCCGGTGCTGCGCGGCTCGGCTCAGAACCCTGACGTCTTCTTCCAGGCGCGGGAGGCGGCCAATCCCTACCACGCCGCGGTGCCGGGGATCGTCAGCGCGGCCATGGACCGCTTTGCCGAGCTGACCGGGCGGCGCTACCGGCTGTTCGACTACGCGGGCGATCCGCTGGCGGAACGTGTGATCGTGGTGATGGGCTCTGCAGGCGGTGCCGTGGAGGAGGCCGTGGAGGCGCTCAACGCGCGCGGCGAGAAAGTCGGCGTCCTCAAGGTTCGCCTCTACCGCCCGTTCGACACGGATGCCTTCAACGCCGCGCTGCCTTCGACGGCGCGTCGCGTCGCGGTGCTAGACCGGACCAAGGAGCCGGGCGCGACCGGCGAGCCGCTGTTCCAGGACGTCGTGGTTGCGCTCGCTTCGCGCGACCGACCGCCGGAGGTCATCGGCGGGCGATACGGGCTGGCGTCAAAAGAGTTCACGGCGGCGATGGCGGCAGGCGTGTTCGCCGAGCTCGCCCGCGAGGCTCCGCGGCGCCACTTCACCGTCGGCATCAACGACGACGTCACGCACCTGAGCGTCGACTTCGATCGCAGCTTCAGCACCGAGCCGGCCGACGTCGTGCGCGCGATGTTCTACGGCCTCGGCTCGGACGGAACGGTGGGCGCGACCCGCAACACCGTGAAGATCATCGGGGAGCATACGCCGCTCTACGCGCAGGGCTACTTCGTCCTCGACTCCAAGAAGTCCGGTTCGATGACGGTGTCCCACCTCCGATTCGGTCCGAGGCCTATCCGTTCGACATACCTCATCGACACGGCGAACTTCATCGGCTGCCATCAGTTCGGTTTCCTCGAGAAGGTCGACGTGCTCGAGCACGCCGCCGAGGGCGCCACGTTCCTGCTCAACAGCCCGCACCGCGCGGCGTTCGTCTGGGACCGGATTCCAGTCGAGATCCAGCGCGAGATCATCGGCAAGCGGCTGCGCTTCTTCGTCATCGATGCGACACGCGTGGCACGCGATGCGGGTCTGCCCGGTCGCGTCAACACGGTCCTGCAGGCGTGCTTCTTCGCGCTCGCCGGCGTGCTGCCGCAGGACGAGGCGGTGGCCGCCATCAAAGCCGCGATCCAGCGGACCTACGCCAAACGCGGCGTCGAGGTCCTCGAGCGAAACTTCGCGGCCGTCGATCTCGCGTTGGCGGAACTGCACGAGGTTGCGGTGCCGCAGCAAGTGAGCGGTGAGCTGCACGTGCGCCGCACGGTGCCGGTTGAGGCGCCGGACTTCGTCCAGCGCGTGACGGCCGAGATGATCGCCGGCCGCGGCGATTTGCTTCCGGTGTCGGCGCTGCCGGTCGACGGAAGTTTCCCCGTCGGCACGGCAAAGTGGGAGAGGCGCGACATCGCGCCCGAGCTGCCGCGCTGGGATCCGTCGATCTGCATCGATTGCGCGAAGTGCACGCTCGTGTGTCCGCACGCTGCGATCCGCATGAAGGTCTACTCGCCCGACGTGCTCGCGGGCGCGCCGCCAGGCTTCCTGCACAAGGAGTGGAAGTCGAAGGAGCAGCCGGGAATGGTGATGACCATCCAGGTCGCCCCGGACGACTGCAACGGCTGCGGCACCTGCGCCGATTACTGTCCGGCGCACTCAAAGCAGGCGGTGAAGCACAAGTCGATCGACATGGAGGTCAAGGACGGCTTCTTCGAGCAGGAGCGCGCCAACTGGGAGTTCTTCAAGACGATCCCCGAGTTCGCACGCACGCAGGTCAAGGTCGGGACCATCAAGGGATCGCAGATGCTCGAGCCGCTGTTCGAGTTCTCGGGCGCGTGCGCCGGATGCGGCGAGACTCCGTACCTGAAGCTGCTGACCCAGATGTTCGGAGACCGCGTCCTCGTCGCCAACGCGACCGGCTGCTCGTCGATCTACGGCGGCAACCTGCCGACGACACCGTGGGCTGCGAACGCGGAGGGCCGCGGGCCCGCCTGGGCAAACTCTCTGTTCGAGGACAACGCCGAGTTCGGACTGGGGATGAGGCTCGCGGTCGACAACCTGACGTCCGCCGCGCGCCGCCTTGTCGCCGATCTCGAAGCCGAGATCGGAGCCGAGCTCACAACGTCGATCCTCGAGGCGGATCAGTCGTCGGAGATAGGTGTCGCCGCGCAGCGCGAGCGCATCGCACAGCTGCGCACAAAGCTGTCGGGTTCGACGCATCCTGAGGCCGCACGCCTGCGCGAGCTCGCCGACTACCTCGTGCAGAAGAGCGTCTGGATCGTCGGCGGCGACGGCTGGGCCTACGACATCGGCTTCGGCGGTCTCGATCACGTCCTCGCGTCTGGGCGGAAGGTCCGCATTCTCGTGCTCGACACGGAGGTCTACTCCAACACCGGCGGCCAGGCCTCGAAGGCGACGCCGCGTGCGGCGATCGCCAAGTTTGCGGCGGCAGGCAAGCGCACGGGCAAAAAGGATCTCGGCTTGATCGCAAGCGCATACGGCAACGTCTACGTCGCTCAGATCGCGATGGGCGCCGACAACGCGCAGACCGTCAAGGCGTTCGCCGAGGCCGAGGCGCACGACGGGCCGTCGCTCATCATCGCGTACTCGACGTGCATCGCCCACGGCATCGAGATGAAGACGGCGATGTCGCACATGAAGGAAGCCGTGGACAGCGGGTACTGGCCTCTTTATCGATTCGATCCGCGCCGCGAAGCGGCGGGCGAGCACCCGTTCCTGCTCGACTCGAAGGCGCCCAGCATCCCACTGAGCCAGTTCGCCGCGACGGAGGGCCGCTACACGCTGCTCGCGCGCTCGAAGCCCGAGCTCGCCGAGCGCTTGATGAATCTTGCGCAGGCCGACGTGACAGAGCGTTGGCACGTCTACGAGCAGCTGGCCGGCGTCGAGAGGCACGTGCCGAACGAGACGATCGTCAACCAGGCGGAGGTCACGCCCGAGCTCGTGCCCGCCGAGGAGGAGATGTCATGACCGCGGACCTGCGGACGACGTACATGGGAATCCGGCTCGAGAACCCGCTGGTCGCGGCGGCATCACCGCTGACCGGCACGCTCGACGGGCTCCTGGCGCTGGAGGAGGCGGGCGCCTCTGCGGTCGTCCTCCAGTCTCTGTTCGAAGAGCAGATCAAGCACCACGAGCTGAAGGTCGACTCGATCCTCGAGTCGTTCACGGACAGCTTTTCCGAGGCGCGTGATTTCTTCCCCGCGCTCGACGGCTACAACACGGGCCCGGAGTCTTACCTGCGCCTGGTCGAGCAGGCCAAGGAAAGCCTCACCATCCCGGTCATCGCGAGCCTGAACGGCAACTCGCGCGGCGGGTGGACCCGCTACGCACGCCTGCTCGAAGAGGCCGGCGCCGACGCGCTGGAGCTGAACATCTATCTCGTCGCGGCCGACGCCAGGGTCACGTCGACCGAGATCGAATCGAGATACATCGACCTTGTCAGCGAGGTCGCCGGTTCGATCTCGATCCCGCTCGCGGTGAAGATCGGGCCGTATTTCTCATCGACCGCGAACATGGTCATGCGCTTTGCCGCCGCGGGCGCGCGAGGCTGCGTGCTCTTCAACCGCTTCCTGTATCCCGACATCTCGCTGTCGCGCATGCGCGTCGTTCCGACCCTGCATCTCAGCTCGTCAGAGGAGGCGCTCATGCCCTTGCGGTGGATCGCGATCCTCAGCGGCCAGGTGTCGATCTCGCTCGCGGCAAGCAGCGGCATTCACACCGCGCAAGACGTCGTCAAGCTCCTGCTCGCCGGCGCGGACGTCACGATGGTCGCCTCGGCGCTGCTGCGCCGAGGCACCGCGCACCTCCGGCAGGTCATCTCCGGCCTTGGAAGCTGGCTCGACGAGCACGAATACAGGTCGGTCGCCGAGATGAAGGGAAGCATGAGCCAGATGAGCTCGCCCGACCCTGGCGCGTTCGAGCGCGCCAACTACATCCGAAGCCTCGTGGACTTCACCGTCGCTTCGCCAGACCCGCGACATTTCTATGCGCGTCGCGACCCGATCCCCTGGGACTGAGCGCGAGGATGCCCACCGTCATCTCGGTCGACGGCCTGCGCAAGCGCTACTCCGGCGTGCCCGTGGTCGACGGCGTCTCGTTTGAGGTCAACGCCGGGGAGATCTTCGGCGTCCTCGGGCCCAACGGCGCGGGCAAGACGACGACGGTCGAATGCCTCCAGGGATTGCGTGAGGGGGACGAGGGCGAGGTTCGCGTGCTGGGCCTCGACCCGTGGCGAGAGTCCCCGCAGCTTCGTCGCCGCATCGGCAGCCAGTTGCAGGAGTCCAGCCTCCCCGAACGGATAAGGGTCGGCGAGGCGCTCAGTTTCTTCGCGCGGCCGGGGTCCGACTGGCGCCATCTCCTCGAGGATTGGGGCCTTGCTGACAAGCGCAACACAGCGTTCGCCAACCTCTCCGGCGGTCAGCGGCAGCGGCTTTTCGTCGCTCTCGCGCTGGTCAACAATCCCGAGGTCGTCTTCCTCGACGAGATGACGACCGGTCTCGATCCCGGCGCGCGTCGCGTGGCCTGGGACCTTATCGAGGAGATCCGCAGGCGAGGCACGACCGTCGTGCTCGTCACACACTTCATGGAGGAGGCGGAGCGGCTCTGTGATCGCGTCGCGGTGATCAATCGCGGCAAGGTTGTGGCAATGGGACGTCCTCGAGAACTGATCGCAGCCCACGCCGGCGAGGTGCATGTGCACTTCACGGTCCACCAACCCGTGCCATGGCTGAAGGACGTGCCATTTGTGCATTCGTTGCACCAGGACGATGGGAGCGTCGAAGTTCTGGGCGAGGGAGCTGTGCTCGCGCATGTTGGCGCTGCGCTCGTCGCTCACGGTTGCGCGCCAGAAGACCTGCATGTCGAGCGCATGACGCTGGAAGACGTTTTCCTGCGCATCACTGGGCGCCAACGGGAGACCGATTGAGATGCGATACCTGCTCAAATCGACAGTCCTCGAACTGAAGCTGCTTGCGAGGGATCCGATCACGGTCGTCTTCACGCTCGCGTTGCCGGTGATCGTGCTGTACGTCCTCGGCGCCGTCTTCGGCAACACACCGAACCCGAGGTATTACCGGGGCGTGGGCGCGATGGACTTCTATGTGCCCGCGTACATCGGCATCACGATCGCGTCGATGGGTGTGATTGGCTTACCGGTTCACCTCGCCGGATACCGCGAGCGCGGCATCCTCAAGCGCTTTCGCGCGTCCGACGTACCGATCTGGAGCATCATCGGCGGCCAGCTCGTCGTCACCGTCGTCGCAGGCGCGGTCGGAAGCCTGATCGTCTGGCTCGCCGGCACGGCGACCTACCACGTGGCGTTTCCAAAAGCTCCGATTCTCGTGTTGGCCGCATTTCTCCTGGCCGCACTCTGCTTCGGCGCGATCGGTGTGCTGCTCGGGACTGTGCTTCCAGGCGCGCGGGCAGCGCAGGGCGCGGGAATCATCCTGTGGTTCGTGATGATGATGGTCGGCGGCGCCGGGCCGCCTTATGAGGTCCTCGGGCGCAGCCTCCAGGTGCTCGGAGACGCCGAGCCCCTACGCCACGTGGTCATCCTGATCCAGGATCCATGGCTCGGCTTCGGTTGGAACACGAGCGAAATGCTGGTCGCTATCGCGATCACCGCGGCGTGCGCGGGCCTGAGCTACCTACTGCTCAAGTACCCGTACTGGCCGTTGATGTTCCGCGGCATCATCGTCGGCCCGAGGCGACGCTTATCCGCGCTCCGCTAGCTCGGGCGGCACGGGCCCTGGCCGCGCCTGCAAGGCATGGATCACGACTGCGATCGCGGCCCCGGCCAGCGGACCGACGACGTAGATCCACAGGTCTGACCATCCGCCGTGCCCGAAGAGCGCGCCACCGAGGGTGGCGCTGAATCCCACTGCGGGATTGAACGCCGCCCCTGAGATCGGACCAACGGCGAACGCGCCGGCTCCGACTGTGAACCCGATCGCGAGGCCGTAATAGGAATTGCCGGCGGTCTCCTTGGTCGCGGCGACATTGAGCACGACCAGCACCAGAGCGGTCGTGAATGCGACCTCCGCGGCGAGCGCCGAATACCAGTAGACGCCGGCCCCGGGGTGGATGCCGGTCACATGCGCTCCCAGCAGGAACGCGAACACGAAGGCGAGGCTGCCCGCGATCAGCTGCGTGACCCAATAGAGCAGCATCGTCGACAGAGGTACCACGCGCCGGAGAAACAGGCCGAACGAGACGGCGGGGTTGTAGTGAGCGCCGGACACGTGGCCGCCCATGTAAACCATCGCCGTCAGTACTATGCCGACGGCCACCGGAGCGAGCTGCCCCGCCGATCCCGAGAGCGCGATCGCGGTGAGGAACAGGAATGTTCCGACGAACTCGGTCAGAAGCTTCGCCAGCATGCGCACGCCAGATTAAGTGACTTCCGGCCCTACAAGCAGGCGGCGGGACGTCGCACGCTGAGCACTGAGCCGGCAATCTCCGGCTGGAGGTAAACATGGCTGAAGCACTCAAGGAAGCACCGGCGGTCACGGACTGGGGGCCGTTCTCGTTGAAGGGACGCAACGCGCTCATCACCGGCGCGGCGATGGGCATAGGCCACGGCATAGCCAAGCGCTTTGCCGAGGCGGGCGCAAACGTTGTCATCGCCGACATCAGTCCCGCGATCGAGTCGGTCGCGACGGAGCTCGATGGCGGTCGCGCTAAGGGCATCGTCTTCGACGTCAGCGATGCGACAGCGGCGGCGGGAGCCGTACAGCGCGTCGTGGACGAGTTCGGATCCATCGACATCCTCGTCAACAACGCGGGCATCTACCCGATGAGCCCGTTCCTCGACATGTCCCCGGAGTTCTTCGACCGCGTGATCGGCATCAACCTGCGCGGTTCCGTCTTCCTCTGCAAGGCTGCGGTCGCGCAGATGGTCAAGCAGGGCAAAGGCGGCAAGATCGTCAACGTCGCTTCGATCGACGCCCTCATCCCGTCGGCTCCAGGTTTGAACGCGTATGACACGTCGAAGGGCGGCGTGCTGATGTTCACCAAGTCGCTTGCCCTCGAGGTGGCGCCATTCAACATCACGGTCAACGCGATTGCGCCGGGCGGCATCATCACCGAGGGCGCGTCCAAACCGATGATGGGGATGAACCCGCAGCAGCTCGAAGCGATGACGAAGGAGTTCGTCAAGCAGATTCCGGTCGGCCGGATGGGAGCGCCTGATGACATCGCCACAGTGGCGGTCTTCCTGGCCTCGCCGGCGGCGGGCTACATGACCGGAACGCTCACGGTCGTCGACGGCGGGCGCTTGCTCAAGTAGAGGTTTTCGGCGGCGGCCGTCCGTCAGGCGGCCGCCGTCTCGATCGCCTTCGCGAGACGCCTTACGTCCGGAACGATTCCCGGGTCCGCCGTCACGCCGACACCGATCACGTGGCCCATCCCGACGGCGGCGATGGAGAGGCCGACATTCCCACCCAGAGGCATCATCGGATAGCACGCGATGACGTTCCGGCCGAGGAAGTGCTGTGGCCGGTCGGGTCCAGGGATGTCCGATATCACGAGGTTGGCGAAAGGCAGCTCCGAAACCGTGCGCAGCACTGCCGCGCGCAGCGGTCGGGGCAGGCGACCGACCGCCTCGACGGCCACTGCTCCGCCCGCGGCCGCGTGGGCGGTGCGCACGACCGCCTTCGCCGCGGCGATGTGTCTGACCAGCGTCGCCAGGCCGTCGACCTGCATCGGCAGGTCGATGAAGACAGCGCTCACGTGGTTCCCGAGGTGCGCTCCGGGCATGAACGCTTGCGTGGAAACGGGAAGCATCGCGCGAAGCGCGGCCGGAATCGTCGGATATCCGACGTTCTCGAGGTACCGGCGCAGTCCCACGCTCACGATCGCGACGATCACGTCGTCCACGCTTCCGCCCAGCTGTTGCTTGAGCACGCGAACGCGATCGATGTCGAGCGCCGCAGCGGCGAACGCACGCTCGGATCCGACACGGCCATTGAACGGTCCCTCGGCGGCGAGCGGGCCACTGCTGGCGGTGAACGCTAGACCGACCAGATCCTGCAGCACGGCCACCGTCGCCCGCGAGCCGTTGTGCACAAAACGCAGCTCAGGCGCGCTCTGGGCGAAGGTCGTCTCGGAGCGGTCGAACAGAGCCTCCGCGATCTTCATGCCTGCCAGCCCGTCACCGATGGCGTGATGGGTCTTGATCACCAGCGCCTGCTGGTGGTGCGCCAGCCCGTCGATGAGGTGCACCTCCCACAGCGGCCGGCCGCGGTCGAGCGGCGCTTGGTGGATCTGCGCGCATACGGGATGGAACTGGCTGGCGTGCGCGAGCTGGTGATGGAAGACGTGAGCCGTGAAATCGATGCGCCCGGCTGGAGTCCAGCGCGAGTGCGCCGTCTGGTGTAACCGTGGCAGCCCTCGCAAGCGCGTGGCTACGGCGCGCCTCAGCTCGTCCATCGTCACGGGCTCTGTTGCGTCCAGCACGGTGATACCCGCAACGTGCATCGGCAGGCCTTCGCGTTCGAACTCGAGGAAGGCCGCCTCGGCCGCGGTCATCGACTCGGCTCGGTTCATGACCCGACGGTAACGCCGCCGCCGCGTCGCGGCCAGAACCTGAAGTCCCGAGCATCCGGAGTCGATAGGCCCTCGCTACCGAGGGCATAGGTGAGCATGCTCGCCTCATGACGACCGAAGCGCTTTCTCGAGCCGACATGACATGGCTCCACGCGGAGACGCCGACAAATCACTTCGTGGTGACGTCGCTGGCGATCCTCGACGCTCCGCCCAGCATCGAACGCCTCAAGGTCATGCTGGGTCACCGGCTGGCACTTCAGCCGCGCCTGACCGACGTGGTCGCCGAACCCAACCTCCCGCTTTCGTCCACTCGTTGGGTTCCGGCGAAGGACTTCGATCTCGATGCCCACATTCACTCCGTCGCTCTTCCGCGGCCCGCCGGCAAGCAGCAGCTCGCCGACTTCATCGGTGACCTTGCGGGTCAACCTCTCGACTTCGACCGGCCGCTCTGGCAGCTCTACGCGGTCGAAGGGCCGGGCGATCAAGGCGCTCTGGTCGGCCGATTCCATCACGCGCTCGGCGACGGCCAGGCGATGGTGCGATTGCTGCTCGCGCTGGCGGACGAGACGCCGGACGGCTGGAAACGCCGGCCGCGCCAGCCTCGTGGCGCACACGCGCGAGATGGCCGCAGCGCCATCACAAAGCTGCTCGACAGCATGCCCGCGCCGCTGGAGATGGCCCGCACGGCCGTCGACGGCGCGCTGACGCTTGCCCGCCTGACCCTGCTGGATCCCGATCGCCCGACGCCGCTGAGGGGCCAGTTGGGCATGCTGAAAGCCGTCTCGTGGACCGAGCCGATTCCGCTCCGCTCGGTCAAAGAGGTCGCTGAGGTCTCCGGGACGACCGTCAACGACGTGGTCGTCAGCTCCGTCGCCGGAGCGCTGGGCGCTTATCTGCGTCATGCGGGCGTTGACGTGCGCGGGCTGCGCATCCGTGCCATGGTCCCCGTCAACCTCCGCCCCGCCGACGACTCGAGCATGAAGGGCAACCGCTTCAGCCTCGTCTACCTCGAGATGCCGGTCGGCGTCGCCGACCCGTGGGAGCGTTTGATGCGGGTCAGGATCGAGATGGACCGCATCAAGGCTTCGCTCGAGCCTGGCGCAGGATGGCTGCTGGTGCAGGGGCTCGGTTTCCTGCCTGTGCCGCTCGAGCACATCGCTTCCAGCTTCTACGCGGCCAAAGCAAGCCTCGTGTTGACTAACGTGATCGGTCCGAGGCAGCCGCTGTACATGGCGGGGAGCAGGTTGCGGCAGATGACCTTCTGGGAGCCGGAGTCAGGCGGCCTCGGCGTCGGCGTCAGCATTTACAGCTACGCCGGAGAGGTCACCGTCGGAGTGATCTCGGACCGAAACCTGGTCGAGAAGCCTCAGCTGTTGACCGCCGAGGTCATGCGGGCGTTCGGCGACCTGGAGTCGGTGGCTCGAGGTTTGACCTTGAGCCCGAATGCCAAACGCGCCAGGTCCCACCGCCGCACGCCGAACTCGTAGATCGCAAGCGTCAGAGCAAATCCGCCGCCGGCGATGATGGCGAACTTCGGCCACACACCGAGTCCGGTCGCGACGACGAACGATCCGATCAGCAGGACCGCCGGATGGTGGATCACGTAGAAGGGGAGCACCGTCTCGCGCGTGTAGCTCAGAACTCTGCTCGGGTGGTCGAGCCAGCGCACGCCGAGGTAAAGCACGGCCATCAGCCATGACCAGATGTCGAGGCCCCAGAGAAATGCAAATGGCAGCGACCATTCGGCGGTGGGCGTGCTGTCGGGCGAGAAGAAGAGGATGAGGCCAACGCCCGAGATTGCGAAAATGCCGGTGAAGAGGAACAGCCTCACGTCCCGCCGGATCGCCCGTTCGAATCCGCGGTCGCTGAAGAGCACTGCGCCCGCAACGAAGGTCACCGTGTACGTCGCGACGTCCGCCCAGCTCTGATAGGTCGGAAAGATCGGACGCAAAACGAGTTGCGATAACACAAGAGGCGCGCCGAGAAGGAGCAGGCCGCCGCGATGGCCCGTCGTCTTCACCAGCCTGGCGGTGAAGCGCCGGCCGTTTGGACCGCGCAACCACTCGAGCGCGGGCAGGCACACCATGGAGATCGCGAACAGGTAGGCGAGAAACCAGAGGTGCGTCCAGTAGCCAACGACCCAGCGCGGGCTGGGGTCGGCGATCAACCCGTTGAAGAAGGCTTGATAGAACTCCGGCAGCCGCTGTATCGGTGGCGGCGGGTTGCTGTGCACGAAGTAGCGCTGAAGGGGCGAGATCACGATGAAGGCTGCGACGAACGGGATGAGCAGCCGCTGCACTCGGCCTTTGAGGAATTGCCGAGCCGTGTGAGAGCGGAGGCCGAACCATGCATCCGCGCCGGCGATGAGGAACATGGCGGGGATGCCCCACAGGAAGCAGAAGCCCGCGAACGCGCTGAGGATCAGGTCGCGGTCGTGGTTGTTGACGAGCCAGGCGCCGCCGATCGAGAAGATGAGCGCCACGTGGAAGATCAGGATGCCGTAGACGATCAGCACCTTGAGCCAGTCGAGATAGTGGATGCGGTCCTGATTCAACCTGAACCGAGTATCCGCGACGGGCGGCGGTTAGCTAGGTAGCGAAAGACCCCCGAACTGGCGGACTTTCAGCAGCCAGGCACCGGTCGCCACGAACCAGACGGTGAGCACGAGCGTGAAAGGACGCTGGAACAGGCCCTCGGGAAACCCAACCGTGTGGCGCATCGCGATCGCCGCGGCTTCGATGGCGAAGGCGGCCAGCCCGGCGATCAGCCACATCCGCCGTGGCGGAGACATATGCGTGTAGTCGGTCGAACCCGCGAACAGCACGAGCGGCGCCACGCTCGCCACGGCGAAGCAGATCTGCGACACGGTGCCGTGAAGGCTTGCCGCGATCTGCGACGACGGATCCTGCCGGAATACGCCGGTCGCAAAGAGAAAGATGCCTGCGCCGACTATGAGCAGCGCACCCGCGCGCCAAAGGCGCCGGCCGTCGATCGCGAACCACAGCCCGAGGCCCACGATTATCGTCAGCAACCCAGGCACGAGGAAAAAACCGAGGTCGAATTCGTTCGAGAGCGGTGCTCCGCGTGTCGCGAGATCGCTGAACGGACGGGTCAACAGGTTGTAGCCGTGGCGGGAGAGGCCGACGGCGAAGAATTGAGACCACATCAGGGCGGGGGCTGCAAGCGCGGCGTAGCCGGCGGCCCGCCCCCAGGTTGGGATCCGCACCGACGGATCTTATTCCCGCCGGTCTCTGCCCCGAAACGTGTCCGGTTATCCGGCGACCGCCACGTCGACGACCAGCCGGCTCGGGTTCGTTAGGGTCATGACCCTGAGCGCGGGCTCTCCCTGGACACCGAGCGCCCACTGCTGGTAGCCCTCGAAGTTCTCGACCATCTGCACTTCTTTCATGTAGGGATAGCCGGCATCGAACGAAGTCGGTCCGCCGTAGCTCGTCCAGTTCGTGACGGAATGGACGACGATCAGGACGCCTGCGCTGCCCTGGAGGGTGACCTGGTCGCCCTTCGGTGAGCGGGTGAAGGTGCTGTTCGACTGCCTCGTCGCGCTGTAGCTCGGGATGTCGCTCGCGAACTGGATCACGATCCGGTCATAGCCTGGGTGCTGGCCAATGGTGACCGATACGACGTCGTTGCCACTGACCGAACCGCCTGAGAAGTCCTGGAACGCAAAGCCGGCCGGGATGGTGGGCGAAGGCGCCGCCGACGGGGTGGGCGATGCGGCGGCCGACGACGATGGGCTCGACTGCGGAGTCGGCGTCGTCGACGCGACCGGCTGCGACCCGCACGAGGTCATCAGGGCCAGCGCCGCGAGGCCGATGAAAAGCTTTCTCATGCTCGAAGCATTGGTTGAAGCGCCGACGCGCGCAATGATCTTTGGACCGGCAATCGTCGGGACTTATGCCTCAGGTCGGAGAGGTGACCGCGGATGTGCGCCGCGATCCTGTCCGCGAACTGAGCGGGCCCGCGGGCCATGGCGCCGGATTTGATTCGAATGCGGGCTGGCGCGGGAAGTGAGGCAAGCTCTTCGGCGAGGTCTCGCTGGGCCGCGGCGAGCCGCCTGCCGAGCGCCTGATCCTCGGAGTCTCGGAACGTCTCCACGGCCAGCTCGTTGAAGTCCCTGAACACGCCCGTCAGCGCCGTGTGCTTGCCGCGGATCAGCGCCCGAACAATGCGGACATAGGTCTCGTGCCAGAAGACGAGGTGGCTCAACACCTCGTGCGTTCCCCACTCGTCGCCGTGCGCACCGATGCGAGCGCCGGCGGGCGACCAGGGGCGATCGTCCCGATCGGTTCGGCCGTTCGCCGCCGTACATATATAAGCCGTACATATATAAGAGGACGCGCGTGAAGTCATCACCCGGCCGGATCTCTCTCCTTCTTGCCGTCGGAGTTTTGCTGACTGCTTGCTCCGGAGGCAATGCCGGCCCGTTTCCGACACCGTCGCGTGTGAGCCCATCCCAGAGTGCGGCCGCCCTTTCCCTCGACCAAGAGGTTGGCGCCGTGATGATGGTCGGATTCCGAGGAATGTTGACCGACCAGGTCCTCGCCGATTGGAAGCAGCGCCAATTCGGTGGGCTGCTGATCGTCAACCTGAATCAGAACGGCTCCACAGCCTCTGCGATCAGTTCCGTGATCGCTTCGATCAGGGCCGTTACGCAGCGGCGGCTGATCGCGTCCACCGATCAGGAGGGGGGTGGCGTCTGCATTGCGGTCGCGAGCGTGCCCTGCCTGCCGATGCCTGTCGACCAGGCCGGGACCACGCAGATGGCGTCGCAGCTGCACCAACTCGGCTTCGACGTCGACCTCGGCCCTGTTTCGGACGTTTGCTCGGGATCGGAGTCGATCATGTGGGGCCGGTGCTACGGCACGGATCCGCAAGCCGTTGCGAATGCCGTCGGTCCGGTTGTCGACGGCATACATGCAGCGCAAATGCTGTCCGCGTCGAAACACTTCCCTGGACATGGCGACACGACGGTCAGCTCAGAGGTGCAGCTGCCCCGGATCGACTCAGACCTTGCGACGCTTCAGACACGCAACTGGCCGCCGTTCGCGGCCGCGATCGCTCACGGCACCGATTTCGTGCTGCTGGGTCATCTCTTCTATCCGGCGATCGACCCGAACCGGTCCTCGGACCTGTCGCCAGCCACCGTCAACTTCCTGCGCACCGATTTGAACTTCCACGGCGCGATCCTGTCGGATGACATGCAGATGGGCGCGATCACTTCGAGCACTTCCACGCCACAGGCCGCGGTCGACTTTCTTCTGGCCGGCGGCGACATGGTGATGGTGGCACACGATCTTGCTGTCGCCGACGCGACCTACGATGCGATCAAGGCGGCGGTTCTGTCAGGCCGGCTGCCGAGGGCGCGCCTCGACGAGGCGGTCGCCACGCTGATGTCCCTGCGGACCGGCTGAGCGCCGGCTGGGCGCGGCGGACGGCAGAGGTCACCACCTAGAATTCGATGTCTGTTCCGGGATAGCTCAACCGGTAGAGCAGGCGGCTGTTAACCGCAAGGTTCAGGGTTCGAGTCCCTGTCCCGGAGCCAAATTCGAGTTCAGAATTGGCGTCCTTTTGTTTGGTTGGAGGCGGCTTACTACAACCGCACTACAACCGCACTACAACCGGCTTCACGCGGCTCGGATCCGCGTAACCAACTCCAAGCTAGAGACTTCGAAGGTGACGGCGCGCTTGCTCCTCGCAAAAGCGGCTTCAGGCCGCTAGGCTCTCGGCGGGCGTGGGCGCACTCATCGGACTCCTGATTTCCGCCATTGGCGGGCTCGTCACG
>DASTIX010000032.1:0-36276 GCA_035717165.1 Candidatus Dormiibacterota bacterium | reverse complement strand
ATGGCTTAAGACTCCTTCTTCTTGACGATGAACCGGTAAACGCCGGCCTCCTCGGTGGATTCGAGCAGCGGGTTGCCCGTGCTGTTCGACCAGGCCTTGAAGTCGGGGACCGATCCGGGATCGGTGGCGAACACCTCGACGATGTCGCCGGGCTTGAGCTCTTTCATCGCCTTGGCGGTCTTGACGATCGGCATAGGGCACGAAAGTCCTTTGAGGTCGAGACTCCGCGCGATAGTCACGCTCATCGCTTTGCTCCTTTCGTCACAGCCGCCCCTGCGGGACGGTGTGCCAGTACGTCTTGTTGAAGAGGACCTTGGCCCAGTGCCAGAGGCGGCTGGGCATCGGCGAGACAGGCGGGTGGTCGTAGTCGAAGCGAATCGTGGTGGCCTGTCCGTGGCCCGTCTCGAGAAAGCACATGACCTTGCCGTCATAGGTGTGCGCGGGCGCGGGTTCGCCTTTCACCTCAGCGGCGATCTCCTCGGCGGCCACCGACGCTTCGTAATGCGCCACCGATCCGCTCTTGGAGATCGGGATGTTCGTCGCGTCGCCGATCGCCCAGATGTGCTCGAACCTGGTGTGCTTGAGGGTGTTCTTGTCGACGGGGATCCATCCCCGCTCGTCGCCCAGACCGGAGTCCTCGATCACCTGCTGACCGCGGTGCGGCGGCACGAGCACGAGCAGGTCGTACTCGATGGTCTCGCCCTCGAGGGAGGTGACGGTCTTCGCGGCGGGATCGACCGACTCGACGTTGAAGAAACCAGTCAGCTCGATGCCGCGCTCGGCAAGGATCGGCTGCACCAGCTTCGACGTCGTTTCGATCGTGAAAGCGCGGTTGAGCGGCGACAGGAGCTTGATCTGCGATTGCTCGCGAATGCCGCGGGCTCGCAGATAGTCGTCCAGCAAAAAGACGAACTCGACCGGCGCCGGCGGGCACTTGTACGGGATGCCGGCGACGCCGACGACTATCGTTCCACCCTCGAACGACTCGAGCGCCTTGAACAGCCGCTGGGCGCCATCCATCGTGTAGAAGTCGTACGCGGCGGTGCCTCCGGGCACTTCCTCCATCACCGTGCGGCTGCCGGTCGCAATCAGCAGTTGGTCGTAATGAATTGTTCGACCAGATTCAAAGTGCACGGCCTGGGCCACAGGTTCGATTCGCGTTGCGCTGTCGACGACCAGCGAGATGTGGTCCTGCAGGAGGTCCGCTTCGGGATGCTGCAGCGCGGTGGGGTTTTCTTTGCCGACCGCGACGTATAGAAATCCGGGCTGATACACGTGCGTCCCGGTCGAGTCGACGACAGTCACACGAGCTCGACCGCGCGTCTGCCTGGCGATCAGGTTGGCCGAAACCGTTCCGCCGACCCCGCCGCCGAGGATTACCACCTGGTCGACCATCGCCGTCACCTCGCCTTGCGCACCACAAAGTGCGCGTAGCCGTCGTCCTGCCGGACCTCGACGAGATCGTGCTTGGCCTTCGCGACCCACGCCGGGATGTCTGTCTTCGAGCCTTCGTCGCTGGACAGCACGTCGAAGACCTGGCCGACCTGGCCTTGGCGGATCGCGCCGATGAGGTTCATCAGCGGTCCGGGGCAGGCCATGCCCCTTGCGTCGATCGTCTTGTCGATTTGAATCGTGCTCATCAGTTGCCTCCGATCAGATGAAGACGACCTGACCCTCTGCGGCCGAGGACATGAATGCGGCCACGCCTTCGATGCCGTCGACCAGTGGATCCAGGTCTTCCTTCTTGAGATGAAACATGTCCATGGAAAGTGCGCATGCGCGGATGTCGACCTCGCCGACGTCCTTGGCCTGCTTCAAGAGGTCGCTCCAGTGGTTGCCGGGATGTGCCCGGATCACCGGCGCCTGTTCGGTTGTCGCCTCTGGCGAGAGGTGATGGTCCTCCGAGACGTTCTGCGCGCGAAACGCGTCGAGCGCGTAGTACTGGAGAAAGATGTTCACGGGCCGGCCCATCGCGGCCGCGCCCACCGTCAGCACGGCTGCGGCATTGAGCTTGTCATCGGTGCCGGAAAACAGCACCATCGACAGCGGTCGTTCCTGTTCGTCCATCGCTTACCTCCAATCGCCAGTTTCGGGCGGCATGGAGGCGTGGGGGAGAGGCCGTGGTCCCTGTTTTCCACGGCCGGCCGGCCCTCCGTGATTGATCAGTTACATGGCTACGCTGCTGCCATGAGGGACTCGGAGATCGAAGCCGCGGCCCACCGCTTCGCGTTGCTTGGCGACCCGACCAGGCTGCGCATCCTCCACACCGTCATGGAGCACGGCGAGATGCCGGTGCACGAAGTCGCCGCCAAGGCGGGCGCGTCGCGCTTCAACACGTCCGCGCACTTGAATCGACTCGCACTTGCCGGGCTCGTCAATCGGCGGCGTCAAGGGTCGACCGTCTACTACCGAGTCGAAGGCCGGCAGCTCCACCTGATCTGCGAGTCGATGTGCGAGTCGCTCCGCGCTCGAAGAGGCCAGCTCAGCGCGATCTGACGATAGCCTTCGCGTGATGGCCGATCCGAAAGCCCGAAGTTTTCGAGCACGCGCCGCGACCCGGCCTCGCGGGGGCGCGACGATTCCGATTCCTTTCAACCCTGCCGAAATCTGGGGCCACCGCGATCGTTATCACGTGACAGGCACAATCGAAGAGGTCCGGTTCCGCACAACTCTCGTGCACAAGAATGGCAACTGGCAGATGGAGTTGGCCATGAAGTCACGAAGTTCGTCGGGCTTGCATGACGGACAAGTTGTGCGGGTCGAGATGTGGCCAGAAGGTCCGCAGCTGGACGAACTTGCCCCTGACATCGGCCAGGCCCTTGCCGCGCGGCCGAAGGCGCAGTCGGCGTTCGAGGCGCTCGCGCAGTTCTATCGCAAAGGCTGGCTGCGCTGGATTGACGGAACCAAGCGCCGGCCCGAGGAGCGCGCAAGGCGCATCGCCGAGATGGTCGACCTGCTCGAGTCCGGTCAGAAAGAGCGGCGGTCCTAGCGCTCAACGTCTCCGTCGGCGCGTCAGGCGTTGCGGATCCCTTCCTCGGGCACGTCCTTCAAGGACGCCAAATCCCCTCAGGAGACTTCGACGCCGAGCACGCGCGCCGCGTTCTTCAACATGATTTTCTCGACCACGTTTGGCGGAAAGTTCAGCGCCGCGAACTCGCTCTCCCACCGCTCGACCGTGAGCAGCGGCCAATCGGTTCCGAACAAGACCTTGTCCTGCAGCAGCGTGCGCGCGTACTGCACGAGCGACGCAGGAAAGTACTTCGGCGCCCATCCGCTGAGGTCGATGAAAACGTTGCCTTTGTGCACCGCCATGGCGAGCAGCTCGTCGGTCCACGGCCAGCCGGGATGGGCCCCGATGATCGTCAGGTTGGGAAAGTCGGCCGCGACGCGGTCGACGAGAATCGGCCGGCAGTATTCCAGGCGTAGGCCCATGCCGCCTGGCGCGCCGGCGCCGATGCCCGTCGTGCCCATGTGGAACAGGCAGACCATGCCCAGGCTTGATGCGGCTTCGTAGAGCGGGTAGTACCTCTCCTCGTTCGGCGAGAAACCCTGCACCGCCTGCTGGAACTTCAGGCCGATCAGGCCCAGCTCGTGGCATCGGTTGATCTCCTCGACACACCAGCCGGCGTCCTGGTGCGGATCGACAGATCCAAAACCGAAGAAGACGTCCGGATGGTCGCGCACCGCCTGCGCGATCGAGTCGTTGGGGATCGCCGGAAGCCTGGTGTTGGTGCGCGCATCCTTGCCCAGCAGCACCGCCATCATGTGATGGCCGCGGTACATGTCCGCCGTCGCATCGATCGTTATCACATCAGGACTTGCATCTCGAAAATGGCGCTTCGCCCACTCGAGGTATTCGCCGCCCGAAACGATCGCTTCGTCGTGGTTGGGATGGACGTGGACGTCGATCGCGCGAATCCCGTCAGGCAGCCTCATCGTGCGGCGAGCTGCCGGAGCTTGTACTTCTCGACCTTGCCGGCCCCGTTCATCGGCATGGCGTCGATCAGGCGAAATTCCCTTGGGATCTTGTAGCCCGAAAGTCGCTCACCGCAGTAGCCGGCGAGAGATTCTGCGTCGACCTCGGCGTCCGGCCGCGCCTTCACGAACGCGACCGGCACGGAGCCAAGCCTGACGTCAGGAATTCCGACGACCGCGGCCTGGAGGACTGCCGGATGCTCGACGAGCACGCGTTCCACCTCGGCGGGGTAGACGTTGAACCCGCCGACGTTGATCACGTCGACCAGGCGGCCGCGAAAGAGCAGGCGGCCGTCCGCATCGAGATCGAAGAGATCCCCGGTCGCAAACCAGCCGTCGGCGTCGACGGCCGGCGTTGCGCGGCCGTGGTACGCGGCGCATACGGGTCGCCCGCGAATCTCGAGCTGCCCATCGCGGAATCGAATGTCGAGCCACGGCATCGGCCGGCCCGCGGTGAGCGCATGCACCTCGACGGGGTCGCCGATCTCCGTCCGGCTGATGCTCCCGCACGCTTCCGACATGCCGTAGCCGTTGAGCAGAGCCTCCAGTCCGAGCCTGTCCATCACGCGCATCACGGCTTCGGGGCTCGATGCGGCGCCGCCCGCCAGGCCGAAACGAAGACTCGAGACGTCCCGCTTCGCAAGGTCAGGGTGCTCGACGAGCATGTGGTAATGCGCCGGCGTTCCGGACATCGCGGCGGGCCGGTGCCGCTCGATCAGCTCGAGGGCGGCGCCGGGCTCGAAGCGCTCCATCGTCAGCACGGTCGCACCGCTGACGGCGGGCATCAGCACGCCCAATACCAGTCCCATGATGTGTGTCATCGGGTTGGGAATGAAGACGACATCGCCTGGACTCAGGCGCCACGACTTCGCGTGCCCGCGGGCGACCGTCAACAGGCCTTCGCCGGTGAGCAGCGCGCCCTTCGGCCGTCCGGTCGTGCCCGCCGTGTACTGGACCACTCGGACGTCGGGCTCGTCGATCTCCCCCGCATAGAAGTCGCTCTTGACGTAATCGACTTCGTCCGGTTTGCCGTGAGGGTTGAGAGGGAGGACGGCCGCACCCCCGGCCATCGCATCCCAGAACTCCGCGAGCCATGCGCGCCCGTTCGGAAGTGCGATGTGCTGCCTACCGCTGGCTGGACGCAGGTTGTCGAAGAGCTCGCGGTACGTGGCGGTGCCGTCGTTCGCGATCACCGCGCGGACATCACCGTGCTCGCGCGCGGCGCGCTCCAGGACCTCGATCACAGGCCGGCGAGAAGCTGCCCGGTGCGGATCAGGTCGGTGACGGCGAGGATGTCCGCCTGCAGAGGCCGGTCGCGTTCGACGAACTTTGAAACCTCGCGGATTCGTCGATGAATGATCGAAGTCCCCTCGCCCAAGCGATCAGCGCCGCGGAGGTCCACGGCCTGGGCGGCCCCGAGGAGATGGATGGCGAGGCATCGCTGCGTGAGCTCGACCACGTCGCGTGCTGCTCGCGCCGCCGCGGCGCCCATCGAAACCTTGTCCTGGTTGTGCGCTTCGGTGGAGCGGCTGAACGCGCTCATCGGCATGCAGCGTGCAAGCGCCTCCGCGGCAAGGGACGAAAGCGCGATCTGTGGGCTCTTGAAACCGTGTTGCGTGCCATCCGCGACCGGCGAGAGGTTCGCCGGTAGACCGGACGAGAACTTCTCGTCGACCAGCAACTCGAACTGGCGATCGACGAGGTCGGCGATGCTCGCGACCGCCATCTTCAAGGCGTCCATCGCGAGCGCGACGTGAAATCCAGAGAAGTTCCCGCCACTGTGGACGCGCCCTTCGGAGGCGTCGTACAGCGGATTGTCGTTCGCGGAATTCAACTCCCGCTCGATCCAATCGCGGGCCCACGCGATCGTGTCCCGGAGCGCGCCGTTGCACTGCGGCGCGCATCGCAACGAATAGTTGTCCTGAACGCGCCGCCCCGATGCGACCGCGGCGTCGTAATCGGTGACGAGCCGGCTTCCGCGCAGCAGGTGGAGGATGCGTTCAGCCGACTGCGCCTGGCCCGGATGCGGCTTGACCGAATGCAGGAACGGATGGAATGGGCCGCTGATCCCCGTCAGCCCTTCGCACGTCATCGCCGTGCATGCATCGCACGCGTCCGCCACCCGCTCGGCGTCGAGAATCGTCAGTGCCGCGATCCCGGTCATGAAACAGGTTCCGTTGAGGATCGCCAGGCCTTCCTTGGCATGGAGCCGCACCGGTTCGCGTCCCGCCTCGCGCCATACGTCGGCAGCAGCAGACCGGTTTCCCTTTCGTGTCACCTCGCGCTCGCCCATGAGTACGGCGCCGATATAGGAGCTGGGCACGAGATCGCCGCTCGCTCCAATGGATCCTTGCTCCGGGATCACCGGCGTGAAGCCGAGGTTGAGCATCTCGAGCATCATCTCGGGGATCACCGGCCGCACGGCCGAGTTGCCGCGCGCCAGGCAGTTGGCTCGAGCAAGCACGACGGCGCGCGATTGGTCTTCGGGAAGGTCCGGTCCACTGCCACAACCGTTGAGCCGGATGAGCGATTCCTGCAGCTCGCTCGCTCCGCTGACCGCAACCTGTCGGCCCACCGAATCGCCGACTCCGGTCGTGACTCCGTACACGGTGGTCCCTGCCGAGATGATCTGCTGGTTGAGCTCATAGGTCGCCTGCGCGCGCTCGCGCGCTTCGTTCGTCAGCTCGACCGTGGCGCCGTGTCGCGCGACAGCCTCCACGGCCTCGAGTGTCAGCGTGCGTCCATCGATGCGGACCGACTGGTCGATCGGCATGAAGCTATAAATTATTCCGATGACCGAACGCACACGAATTCGCGTCGTCCCGCACTTCATGCGACTGCACGAATGGATCGCGTTGGAGGAGGGCCATTACCAGGCCGAAGGTCTCGAACCCGAGCTCCTGAGCGACGTGATGCACGACGTCTCGAGCCACGGTCGCGATGCATATTTCGAGCGGCCGCAGGACCGGCCGTTCCTCGCGGGCGGGGCGGAGGTCGCGAACTCCGCTTGCGAGTGGGGTTCTGTGTGCAACGCCGGCGCGGGCATGGGCAAGTTCGTCTCCGACCTCTACGGCGTCGCGCGCTTCGCGATCTTCGCCGGCCCGCGATCCGACGTCAGCCGAATCTCGGACCTGGCTGGCATCCCTGTGGGCGTCGGCTTGATGGCCGGTTCGCACTTCACGACCCTGATGACGCTGGAGCACGTACTGCCGCGTGATCAGATCAAGATCGACAACATCGGCGGGCCCGGACGGCGTTTGCTAGCGCTCCTCGACGGCGAAGTGGAGGCAGCGAATCTGCTCGATCCCGAGATCACGATCGCCGAGGAAAAAGGGTTGCGGAAGGTCGCGGCAGGCGAGTTTCGCACGCTTTTCTGGGTGTCACCGGAGATTCCGGCGCACGCACTTGGTGCTTACTTCCGCGCGCTTCGCCGCGCAGACGCAGCACTGCGGCGAGATCCGTCCAGGTTCATGCATCTCTGGAAGAACAACATTCCGCCTGGACTCGAAGGTGACTACGACTGGTCGAAGTTCGGACTGGGTGAGCTGCTGGTGTTCGAGCACTATCCGGAGGAGACGTTTGCGGAAACGATCGACTTCGCCCGGCGGTGGGGCCTTGACAAGAACGTGCGCGCCGACACGTACGGAGAGCTTGCGGCGCCGGCATCGCTCTAGCGGCCGAGCCTGACGGGAATGGCTGCCGACGACGACATCGCGTTTGAACCGCCGTATCTCTTTCCCGACTACCGCGCGACCGTGTTGCGTGCGCCTTCTCAGCGGCTCGTCCGCCTTCCCGACGAGTGGTTCGAGAAATCGGCCGGGCCGGTTTTCGGCCGAATTCCGATTCGCGCGGCCGATTCCGATCTGACCAGGCAGCACGCCGGCGAACCTCTTGGCGAGCGCATCGTCGTCGGGGGACAGGTCCTCGACTCCGACGGCCGCCCTGTGCCCGGCGCGATCGTCGAGGTGTGGCAGGCGAACTCCGCCGGCCGGTACATCGACCCGGCGGACGATCACCCTGCGCCCATCGATCCGAACTTCACGGGTGCCGGGCGGTGCCTGACCGACGAGCAGGGCCGCTATCGCTTCGTCACGGTCAAGCCCGGCGCTTACCCATGGAAGAACCATCTCAACGCCTGGAGGCCGGCGCACATCCACTTCTCCGTCTTTGGCGCGACGATCGGCAGCCGTCTCGTCACGCAGATGTACTTTCCCGGGGACCCGCTCCTCGCGATGGACCCGATCCTGCAATCGATTCCGGACCAGAGGGGCCGCGACCTGCTGATCGCGAGCTTCGACATCGATTCGACCGTGCCGATCTGGGCGCTAGGCTACCGGTGGGACATCGTTCTCCGTGGGCGCAACGCCGTTCCGCGAAGCGACGCCGAATGAACAAGCCAACACCGTCGCAAACCGTGGGGCCGTTCTTCGGTTTCGCTCTGCCCTTCGAGCACGACTACGAAGCGAGCGCCGGTCGGAATTCCGTCCGCGTCGAAGGCACGCTGACCGACGGCCAGGGTGAACCGGTGCCGGATGGGTTGATCGAGATCTGGAGTGACGACGAGTTCGCGCGATGCAGAACTGACGAGGAGGGCGGCTTCCGATTCGTGATCGCCCGTCCGAAGGGCAACTCATCCGGCGGCGAGGCGCCGCATCTCGAGGTCGCGGTGTTCGCCCGCGGGTTGCTGCGGCACCTGCAGACGCGCATGTACTTCCCCGATGACGACCGCTCCAACGCCGCGGATCCCGTGCTCGAGGCCGTCGAGGCGAGCCGGCGCGGAACTCTGATCGCGGAGCGCGACGGTGCGGTGCTTCGATTTGACATCAGGCTCCAGGGCGAGCGGGAGACGGTGTTCTTTGCCATCTGATCGAGGGTCCGAGGAGGGCATGAAAGTTCGGCGCGAGGTGCTTGGGGACGAGCACGTCGACCGCGCCGAGAAGTCGAAGAACGCGTTCACTGCGGATTTTCAGGACCTGCTCACGCGCTATGCCTGGGGCGAGATCTGGACTCGCCCTGGTCTCGATCGCCGGACCAGAAGCTGCATCACGATCGCCATGCTCACGGCGTTGGGCCGCGAGCGGGAGCTGGCGCTTCACGTCCGCGCGGCGCTGCGCAACGGCGTAAGCGCGGATGAGATCAAGGAAGTGCTGCTCCAGGCCGCCGTGTACTGCGGAGTCCCGGCCGCCAACACCGCATTCGCCATCGCGCGCGAAGTTCTCGACGAGGCGGGCGAATAGGGTCTCCACGCGTTCCTTAGGAAAGCGATGGAACAGCTGAACCAGTCTTCCGACGAGATGAACCCCGAGAAGCCGGCGACGATGGTCGCCTCGACCCAATCCCGCATCCTCGGACTGCTCGAAGAGCAGCCGGTTCTCGAGACCGCCCAAAGAAAAGTGAGCGAGCTCGTTCAGCCGCTGATCGACTGGCTTGACGACCTCGGCATCAAGGACGTGCTCCACGGCCGGCAGATCGGCCATGCCCTCCATCCGATCGCGGTCGACCTACCCATCGGCTTCTGGACGTCGGCATTCGTGCTCGACGTGGTCGGAGCCCGGAAGTCGGCGCGATTTCTGACCGGCATGGGATGCGCGTCGGCCGTGCTCGCCGCCGCGAGCGGAACCACCGACTGGTCGGCGACCGACGGGCGCGAGCGACGCCTGGGCTTTCTTCACGGAACCCTCAATCTCGCGGGCACCGCGTGTCAGGTGGTGGCGCTCACGTCGCGCCGGCACTACAGCGGATGGTCGTGGACGGGATCGGCGATCACCACGGTCGCCGCCTACCTCGGAGGCGAGCTCGTCTTCGGCCGCGGGATCATGGTCGACCACGACGCCTGGACCGCCGGTCCGGCGAAATGGACTCCGACGTGCCGGCTCGCCGAGATCCCCGATGGTGGGGTCACGGGTGTCGAAGTGGAAGGCCGGCGAGTGCTGCTCCACCGCGAAGGAACGCGGGTCTCCGCGATGGAAAACGCGTGCTCGCATCTCGGTGGACCGCTCGACGAAGGCAAGGTTGCGAACGGCGTCGTCACCTGCCCGTGGCATGGCAGCCAGTTTCGTCTCACCGACGGACGATGCGTCAGAGGTCCGGCGACGTTCTCGCAGCTCCGACTCGAAGCGCGTGTGGTCGACGGAGCAGTTCAGGTCAGGGGAAGAACCGGCTAGGACGCAACCTCCGGCCGCTTTCTCTTGCGGCCGAACCTGGCGGCGATCCGCGCGAGGACACCAAACGGGCTTGCCGGATACGACGCCTCCTTCACGCTTTCGCGGAACATCGTGAGCGCCACGCGCTCGCGGTTGGGCTCGCCGCGAGCGAGCGCCTCGGCCATATGGACGGCTTCGGCGGGCTTGATCTTCGGCGTGATCGGAGCCTCAAATGGATCGACGACCGCTTCGACGATGACCGGCCCTTCGCTCGCCAGAGCGTCGCGCAGCTGATCTCGACACAGCTTGGGATCGCCGATGCGAAATCCGCTCCCGCCGCACGCCTCGGCGAACTTGACGAAGTCGACTGGAGTCATCTCGACCCCGTATTCGGGATTACCGAGGAACACCATCTGCTCCCACTTGATCATCCCGAGCACATTGTTCTTGAGCACGATCACTTTCACGGGCAGCGCGTACTGCACGCACGTCGCGAAGTCGGCCATCAGCATCTCGAACCCGCCGTCGCCCACAAAGGCGACGCACTGGCGGCCGGGATGCGCGATCTGCGCGGCGATGGCGTAAGGCAATCCGCTCGCCATCGACGCCAGCGTTCCGCTCAGCGAGAACCGCTGTCCTCTCTTGATGCGCAGCATCTGCCCGGCCCAAAGCGCGACGGTGCCGGCATCGCCGCTGATGATCGCGTCCTGCGCGAGGACCTCGTTGAGCTGCCACGCCACCACCTGAGGCTTCATCGGCGTGGCCTGCTGGCTTCCGCGCTCGTTCATCAGGTCCCACCAATCGGCGGCGTTGCGTTGGGCCTCCTCGAGGAAAGCACGATCGTCATTGCGGGCGATTAGCGGCAGGAGCATCTCGAGCGTCGCCGTCGCATCGCCGACGAGTCCTACGTCGGCGGGCATGCGCAGGCCGATGCGCGCGGGGTCGTCGTCGATCTGCACGACCACGGCCTGCCCAGGCTTGGGGAGGAACTCCATATATGGAAAAGAGCTCGCGATCATCACGAGCGCATCGCATTCGGCCAGCGCGTCCTGCGAAGCGCGCGACCCGAGCATGCCGACCCCACCGGTCACGTAGGGGCTGTCGTCCGGCACCACATCCTTGCCGAGCAACGGTTTGATGATCGGCGCGCCGAGGCGGTCAGCCAGCTGCTCGAGAAGCTCACCGGCTCCGCGAGCGCCGTTGCCGGCGACGATCGCGACGCGCCGCTTGCCGCGAAGGGTGGACGCCGCGCGTTCGAGGTCGGCTGCCGGCGGCGTGCGCACGTTGCGCAGTGAAGGGACTGCGCTGTGGCGTGCGATGTTGCGTTTCGACCGCTCGTCGTCTCCCATCGTCCATTCCTGGAGGTCGAGAGGAAAGGTGATGTGCGCAACGCCCCGGCGGGCGAGAGCAGTGCGAACCGCGAGGTCGACCAGACCTGGGACATGTGCCGGCCCCATCACGCGCTGGTTGAAAACCGCGACATCCTGGAACAGGTAGTCGGTGTTGACGTCCTGCTGATACATCGTCCCGATCAGGTCGTGATAGGTCATGCCGGTGATGGCGAGCACCGGTGCCTGGTCGAGCTTGGCATCGTAAAGGCCGTTGAGAAGATGGACCGCGCCCGGACCTGAGGTCGCGACACACACTCCAAGCCGGCCGGTGTACTTGGCGTACGCACATGCGGCGAAGGCCGCGGACTCCTCGTGCCTGACGTGGATGAACCGGATGCGCTCTTGGTTCTTCCGCAAGCCTTCGATGACGCCGTTGATCCCGTCGCCGGGAAGCCCGAAAACGGTGTCCACGCCGAGCTCGACAAGGCGGTCGACCATGATCTCGCCAGCCGTCTTACCCCCCATATCGTTAAAACGCCGCGTCGACGTTGTGTAACCCCGCCCGTTAGCCCTTTGTATGACTCTGCATTTCGTGCCGTCATACGTACCGGCGCTGTTCGGGCTCGTGATCGGCGCTGCCGGCGGATATGTGATCGCCGCGCGTGGACGCGTGCCTGCGTGGGACGCGCGCTTCACGCTTCCGCTACTGCTCGGGGCGGCGGTGGCCCATCTCTTGTTGATCCCTGTCGTCGAACCCGCGCGCCAGATCATGTTCGGGCTGTATTTCGTCGCGTTGGCTGTGACTTTTGCAGTAGCCCTGGCGGGCATCGGTGCCTGGAAGATCGGCGCTGTGCTGTTTCCGGTTGGCTCTGTGCTCGGTTACTTCTACTTCGCGATTGGAGCGCACCAGGTCGACTTCGTTGGGCTGGCCGTCAAGCTTGTCGAGGTCGGTCTGATCTTTGCCGCCCTTCGCTCGACCGTTGCGGCAGCACGGGTTCCGACAACCGGGTGACACAGGCGCAGGTCGGACCGGTTGACCGAGGGCCCCGCGAGGAGCCCTCGGCCTAATCGTCAGGGCGCGGCGTTCGCCCCGACCATCGGATGCGCGCGGACGAAGCCGGCGATGGCGTCCGCGCTCGGTCCCGGCTTCTCGATGTCGAGAAGGTGGGTGGCGCCGGCAATCGTTGTGCTCACCATCTGCGGCAACGCCTCCGCGAGCAGTTGCTGGACCTCGGTGAACACCGGCGCAGTTTCGCCGCCGATTACGTACAGGACGGGCTGCTTCACCCGCGCCGCCACGCGTTGTTTGTCGAACGACCACGCTCCGAGCGCGGGCATCTCGGTGGCAAAGAACATGTCGGCCATCGTCAGCGCGTCTTCGTAGCCACCCGGGATCACGTCATCGATGATCTGCTGAGCCGAAGGCCGGCTGATGGCCTGGATGAACATCGCGGCAGCTTGTGCTGTCTCGCCGCGCTGGTACATCTCCATCACAGGCGTCATCTGCTGCATCATCGCCTGCCCTGACGGGACGACGAGAATCAGCGCCGGCTCCATCAGGACGAGGGAGTGCACAAGCTCGGGCGCATCCAGCGCCAGCTGCAGGGCGATCACGCCGCCGTAAGAGTGACCGACGACGTGCGCGCGTTCGATTCCGAGCGCTCGGATGAGCCCGGCGCAATCGCGAGTCTGATCCTCGATGCTGATCGGTCCTTGGGAACCGGTGCTGCCGCCGTAGCCTCGCCGGTGGTATCGGATCAGCCGATAGCCGTGGAGCGCGGGCAGATGCGCGACCGGAAGGAAGTCGTCTTTGATCGTGCTGCCGTGAATCAAAACCACCGGTTCGCCGGTGCCGCGTTCCTCGAACTCGAGGTTGATCCCATCGACAGACACATTGCGCATCGTTGCGGGCGCGGTAGACATGTCAAACCCCCTTTGGCAACCTTTCATGGCTGCCATCGACTAGCGGGTTTACGGCGATCGTGGACGCACACACAGTATCGCCGCCATCTGCCTTAATGGACCAGAAAGTTTTTTGTCAACGCGACGGCGCTCAGGACAGCTCGAGCGCGCCTCTCGGGCCTTCGATTCGAGCGATCAGGCGCGCCTCCGCGCCGGCCGTGACGTCGAGCTCGAGGCCCAATGCATCGAGCACCTTGCGGACTCGATCTGGGTCCGGGTGCACCGCCGTGAGCTCGGTAAGGCGCGCCCCCGCCGTCGCTGTCGACGAGGGGTGCGCGGTGTCGCCCCAGTCGATCAGCGGAGGGATGACGCGAACAGTCGCTGCGCCCATGTCGGTGGCATGCCAGCGCAAGACCTTGCCGGCGGGAGTCGTCCGGCTCCGAGCGTGGATCGCGCCGAGATCGTGTCCGGTACGAGCGGCGGCGCCGACGGCCTCTTCCAGCGGCGTTGAAGCTTTCGCCACCCAGGCCATGAGCCTCGGGCGCTCGAGCCCGTCGATCCCGAACGATCGAGGCCGCTCCGGCTCGGGCTGATCGACGTCCGGCCCGATGACCTCGAGGTAGTGGCCAGGACCGAGGCTGAGCAGAAAATTCCGCGTGCCCTGACCGAGGTGCTGCCCGCCTGGCGACGGCCGAACTCCAAGCGACTCGGCGACCCAAGGTACCGTCGGCTCGAGCTCGGGTGTCGCCAGCACGAGGTGGTCGAGCCGCACCGGCACGGTCAAGGGCGGCTGTTGCGACGTCGCGGCGCCTGGACCCGAGCGGCCGCCTCGGCCGCGCGTTTGATCGCATCCAGACGCGCGTCCCAGCGAGCCGCCACCTTTGCCATCGCGCGCGCAGCAACGTCCAGGTGCTCGGGCCGGACGGAGTAGTGGACTTCGCGGCCGCTGCGCCGGCTGTCGACGAGGCCTGCTCGGTCGAGCACCGCGAGGTGCTTGGCGACCGCCTGCCGGGTGAACGGGAGCTTGGCCGCGAGCTCGGTCGGAGTCACGTCCGGCTGCGCCAGGATGAGGTCCAGGACGCGGCGGCGAGACGTATCCGCGACGGCCTCGAGCAGCGCCTCCTCTTTCACCGTGCAACCGACCCGGCGTGATCGCGCAACCGGGCGAGAATCGTCGGCCAGCCGTTGGTGTGCTGATCGGCATACTGCGCCTTCGCATCGTCCGACCAGTCGAGAGCGTCGAAGCCACTCTCCACGACGCGTAAGAGTGTCTTTTCGTCCTCGGGCTGAAGGATGAACTCGACGAGGAGCGAGTTGTTCGACCGCACGACGGTCTCCGGCCGTCGCACCCATCGGAAAGCAAAACGGCGCGGTGGTTCGACGGCCTCCACCTGGAGCTGATACGCGTCATGGCTCTGAAATGCGAGCGAGCCACGACCGCCGACCCGAAGGTCGACCTCGACCTGATCGGCGAACCACTGGCGGATGTGGTCGGGCTCGGTCACGAGTTGCCAGACGACCTCGATGGGGGCATCGATCAGGATCTCCTTCTCGATCGCGGAGGGAATCACGTGGCCAAGATTACTGCAACCATCGGTTGCGTGTCCGTGCTAACATGTGCAACCAGTAGTTGCGTATCAGCGAGTGAGTGGAGGCAGCGTCAAATGGAGCACAAGGTCGTTTCACACGATGAGTGGGTCGCGGCGCGCAAGCGGCACCTCGTGGAAGAGAAGAAGCTCACGAGGCTTCGGGATCAGCTGAGCGGGCAGAGGCGTGAGCTGCCCTGGGAGCTCGTCGAAAAGGACTACCTGTTCGAAGGTCCGCAGGGCAAGAAGACGCTGGCCGAGCTGTTCGACGGTCGCGGCCAGCTCGTCATCTACCACGCGATGTTCAATCCCGAGACTGCGTCCGATGACACCTCATGGACGAAGGACTCTGCGTGCACTGCGTGCTCTTTCTGGATGGACAACTTCGAGCGGGTGGTCGTCCACCTCAACCACCGCGACATCACGATGGCGGCTGTCTCGCGCGCGAAGATCGGTCCGATCGAGGTCTACCGCAAGCGCATGGGTTGGACGTTTCCGTGGTACTCGTCCAGCGGTTCGGACTTCAACCTCGACTACCACGTTTCGTTCGACACGTCGCACGGAACGGTCTCCGCCGAATACAACTACCGTGACTTCGAGGCCAGCCGGTCGGAGATGCCCGGCGTCAGCGTCTTTCTCCGCGACGGCGGACAGATCTATCACACGTACTCGACCTACGAACGCGGGCTCGACATGCTCAACGTCGCGTATCACTACATGGACCTCGTGCCGAGGGGGCGCGACGAGGCGATGGGCGCGATGGCCTGGCTGCGCCGCCGCGACGAATACTCGGCTTGATGAGCATGTCCATTTCGATGGCGGCGATGATGCTGCCGAGCGCCGCGCCTTTCTTCTTCGTTTACGGGCGGGACTCTCGGCGGCCTGCGGCTGTCGTCCTTCTCGTCCTTGTCTACGGCGCCGTATGGGCGCTGCTTGGAGCTGCGGTCGGTTACGCGATGGGGTGGATGATGTTCCCTTCGTCGTGGCTTGTGGCCGCAGGGGCGCTCGTGCTCGCGGCCGGCTACACGCTGGCGCCGTGGACTCGCTGGGCACGCGATCGCTGTCGCGAGATGTGCGGACGCCAGCCACGGGGCGCCCGTCTCCGTGACGCAATTCGCGACGGACTGCGCTACACCGCCTGCTGCGTCATGTGCAGCGCCGGCGTGATGGTCGCGATCATCGTGCTAGGCATGTCGAACCTCGTCGTGGTCACCGCCGGCGCGGCGTTCATGCTCGCCGTCAAGCTCACCGTATGGCCCGCGCCGGTGTTTTCTACCAACCGCTGATCTGGGCCCTGACCAGGCTGATCCGAAAGAAAGAACGGCACCTGGCCTCTTCGTAACATTGACGCGGCCTTCATGGACATTCGCGATCTGGTCCGGCTGCGCAAAGCGAAGGACCGCATGGACAGAGACTTCGAGCAGCCGCTCGATGTTCCCGCGCTCGCGCGCTCGGCCGCGATGTCGACCGGCCATTTCTCGCGCAGCTTCAAGGCGGCGTTTGGCGAAAGCCCGTACAGCTATCTCATGACGCGCCGGATCGAGCGCGCCAAAGCGCTCTTGCGGCGTGGTGACGTCTCGGTAACGGACGCGTGTTTCGCAGTCGGTTGTACATCGCTCGGCTCGTTCAGCTCGCGCTTCAGCGAGCTCGTCGGCGAGTCACCCAGCGCCTATCGGGCGCGCAGCCACGCGCCGGTCGAATTCATTCCCCCGTGCATCGTCATGGTGATGACCAAACCGATCAGAAATGAAGAAGCGCTCGCGGCGCGGCGCCCATAAGGTTGGGCGCATGAACAACATCAAGCTCCACAACTGCTTTATCGCCGTCCACGACCATGACGAGGCGCTCGCCTTCTACCGCGACCTGCTCGGGCTCGAGGTGCGCCAAGACGTCAAATATGAGGGCATGCGCTGGACCACCGTCGGTCCGAAGGGACAGCCGGACGTCAACATCGTCCTCGAACCGCCGCTCGCCGACCCGAACGCATCCGTTTCCGATCGCCAGGTGATGAAAGAGATGCTGGCCAAGGGTTTCCTGCGGGGAGTGAACTTCACCACCGACGACTGCGACGCGACCTTCGAGCAGATCCGGGCGGGAGGTGGCGAGGTCCTGCAGGAGCCGATGGACCAGGCGTACGGGGTGCGGGACTGCGCGTTCCGAGACCCGTCCGGAAACATGATTCGGATCCAGCAGCCGAAGGCCTGACTCAGCTCCGCTCGCGCGTTACGGCGCTCGCGACGAGCAGGGCTGCCGCGACGAATGCCAGCACGATGGCGATCGCGTGCAGCCCTGCCGTCGTCGCGCCGGTCTTGAACACGGATCCAAGCACCGCCGCCGCCATCGTGGCGCCGACATACCGAAACGTCTGGAACTGTCCCGCTGCCCATGAGATTCGCTCGCGAGGTGTGACCGCGTAGAGCACGGCCTGCAATCCGAGGTTGTTGAAGGCGTTCGGCACGCCGAGCACGAACATCACGACGAGAAACAGCGCGACCGGCACGCCCGGCTCGAGGGTGAACAACAGGAGCGTGCCCGCGAGCATGAATGCCGAGCCGATGATGAGTGGCGCTCGAGGTCCGGTCCGAGCGATGAGTCGCGACGCGATCGGAGTGACGACCACGGCCATTCCGGTGAGCGGCAGGATCAACAGGCCCGCAGCGCGGGCGTCATAACCGCCGACCTGCTCGAGCCAGATCGGAAGCCCGAAGAAGAACGAATAGAAGATGAACGTCACGGCCGCGAACTGGACGAAGACGCCCACCATGGCCGGGTTGCGACCCAGCAGGCGAAGGTCGAAGAAAGGCGCGGGGTGCCGCAGTTCCCTGACCGTCAGAAGTGCTGCCGCGACCGGAACCACGGCCATCAGAACCCAGCCGATCGTCGTTCCCAGTGACAGCAGCGCGCCGAGTATCGGCACGAGGGTCGCAGCGAAAAGCAACACTCCTGGAAGATCCAGCGACGACAGCCCTGATGCGCTGGGGTCGGCGGGCGGCGGCGACGGCAGCCAGCGGAGGCCCAGGATCAGCGCGGCCGCGGTGATCGGCACGTTGACCAGGAAAATTCCCTGCCAGCCGGCGAAGGACAGAAGTATGCCGCCGATGGTCGGTCCGAGCGCCGCGCTGGTGGACGCCGCCACGGTCAGCACCGCCAGCGAGCTCGCGGGCACGCGCTGGCCGCTCGCCGCGCGGATCAGTCCGAGGCCGGACGGAAACGCCGTCGAGGTGGCTAGCGCCTGGATGGCCCGGGCCGCCACGAGCCAGCCGAAGGTCGGCGAGAGGGGCGCCAGCGCGCAGACCACGCCCGCGACCGACACTCCGGTGAGGAAGACGCGGCGGGCGCCGAGCACGTCCGCGAGCCGTCCCATGAACGGCTGGCCGACCGCGCCGGTGAGGTAGAAGGCCGACACCACCCAGGTCGATGTGCCGATGTCGATGTGGAAATCCGAGTGGATCGCGACCAGCGCGACCGCGACCATCGACGAGTTCAGGGGGTTGAGGATTGTCCCGAGGGCGATCGCCACCAGCATTCGTCTGTCGACGCCCGCGCGCACGCTTTCCACCCGTTAAAGGAAGCACCCTTGACACTCGCGGGGAAAGGTCTAGCGTGCGCTCTGGAGGAGCGCGCACCGATGTCGACAGGGACGACGCGCGACAGCGGCGGGAAGGCTCTCGGCGTTGCGAGCGAAGATCTGCCATTCGAAGGCAACATCGCATCGTTCGACGGCGCGACGGCATGGCTCAATTCGGAGCCGCTGACGCCGGTCGCGCTCCGCGGCCACGTCGTGGTCGTGCAGTTCTGGACCTACACCTGCATCAACTGGTTGCGCACGCAGGCGTACAACCGAGCCTGGTGGCAGCGGTACAGGGATCGCGGCGTGGTGACAATCGGGGTGCACACACCCGAGTTCAAATTCGAGCACGACCTCGACAACGTTCGTTGGGCCGTGCAGGCAAGGAAGATCGACTATCCCGTCGCTGTCGACAGCGATTACGAGGTATGGCGGGCCTTCGGCAACCAGTACTGGCCCGCCCTCTACTTCGTCGACGTCGACGGCCGCATCCGCCATCACCGTTTCGGTGAGGGGGACTACGAGCGGTCGGAGATGGTCATCCGCCGGCTCCTCGTCGAATCGGGCGTGCAGGACCTGCGACCCGGTCTGGCCACCATCGACCCGAGCGGCGATGAGGTGCAGGCGGACTGGAATGACCTCGGATCACCCGAGAGCTACCTCGGATACGAGCAGGCCGCGGGATTCGACCCTGGCGGCAAGGTGGCCTTCGACCAGGAGCACGACTACACCGCCGCGCCGCGGCTCCGACTCAATCGCTGGGCGCTGACCGGCAACTGGACCGTGCGCTCTGACGCGAGCGTGCTCAATCAGGCCAATGGGAGGATTGCGTTTCAGTGCCATGCGCGCGACGTGAACCTGGTGATGGGACCGGCGAGCAAGGGCGCGCGCATGCCATTCCGCGTGTACCTCGACGGCGAGATCGCGGGCAGGGCGCACGGAGCGGACGTCGATTCCGATGGCATGGGTGTCGTCGTCCAGCAGCGCATGTATCAGCTGATCCGGCAGACAAGGCCGATCATCGATCGACGATTCGAGATCGAGTTCCTCGACGCCGGAGCCGAGGCGTTCTGCTTCACGTTCGGATGACAGCGTCCGGGCGCGTCATGATGGCCTCTCTTGGTCACCGACCCGGAAGGCAATGACCGTCTGACGTCGCTCAGTGGCGCCCTTCTCTTCTTGCTGTTGTTCCTGATCGCCATCACCGTCCTCCGCGTGAGGGCTTTGCTGCCGCAGCACCTGTTCCTCGGGTTCGCGCTGATTCCTCCGCTCGGACTGAAGATGTTTTCGACCGGATGGCGTTTCGTGCGCTACTACGCCGGCGATGCGGCATATCGACGTGCGGGTCCACCCGAGCTGCTGCAGAGGTTGATCGCTCCGGTCCTCGTCCTTTCCACCATCGCCGTCTTCGTGACGGGGCTGGAGCTATGGCTGTTCGGCCTTCGTTACGGTTCCATCTGGCTCGGCGCGCACAAGCTCAGCTTCCTGATCTGGCTGCCGTTCATCGGGATCCACGCCCTGAGCTACATCAACAAATCGACTCAAGCCGTGGCGGGCGAGCTTTCCAGCCGCGGCTCGCGCGAGTCCGCATTCACGCGGCGCTCACTCGTGATCGGAAGCCTTGTGGCGGGCATCGCGCTCGCGCTGGCGAGCCTCCTTTACGCGAGTCCTTTCGTATTCTTCAGCGAGGGCTGAGCGCTGGTGAGGGACGAGACGTCTACGGTCGCGGGATGGGAATCCGCTTCGTCGATCTGAATCATCTTCTCGAACGAGCGGTCGAGGCGCTCGGCGTCTTCATGAATATCGCTGGCGAACGCCTTCACCTCGTCGAGATCGAGCCGGTCGGAGTCGCGTATCAGCTCGCTGAAGCCCTCGATTCCGACCATCGCCGTCCGGAACTGGTGACGGAGCTGCACGAGAAACTGCGTGCGCAGCTTGTTCAATCGCTCGAGTGACGCGAGGTTGGCCATCGCCGCGGCTTCGGCGCGCCGCTGCCAGCGAAGGGCGATGAAAACCACGGGGAACATCGACAGGTAGAAGACAGTCAGGCCGGCGGCGAGCACGAGATAGAGCTGGCGCGACTCGTTGTCGACCGCGGCCTGGACCGGGGCATAGGGGAGATACAGCTCAAACGCGCCGCTCGCCGCAGCGTTGGTCTTGAAGATCAGCGGCACGTACACCTGGATCAGCGGTCCGGCGAGGGTGTCGCCTTCGTTCTCGTTTCCCTGACCGGTCGTGATGCTGGCGCTCGAGTGCCCGTTGAGAGCATTGCCGAGGTCGTCGTCGATCGGGAACTTCTTGCCGATCAGCGAATGATTGTCGGAGTAGATCACCTCTCCGTTTCGGTTCCACACCTTGAGCCGCCTGATCTCGGTGTTGACGGCGGAGCCCTGCAGCTTGGCGTCGATCGTGAGGATCTCGTCGGGCGCGAGGCCGGTGGTCATCTCGCCGGCGGTGAACAGCGGCTGGATCGCGACCTCGGTGAGGGTTGCGGCGCTGCTCCGCGAGCTGTCGAGATATCGCTGCTGGACGTCCGAGTTCAGAGCTCGAGCGAGCACGACGCCGAGCACGATCACCGGCACGAGTGCGATAACGCCGAACCGCACGAGCGGCTGGCGGGTGAGCCAGCGTCCCACAGCGCGTGCAGTCTGCCACGTGATGAGGCGGGAATTTCAGGGATTAGTGATTTCGCGCGCGTCCTCTTATGTACGGACGCTTCGTCGCCTCACCGGCATCGGTGCTGATCGCCCACGACGAGTCGAAGAACTCGCAGCTAGCCTCCGTCTGACGCCTTGAGCAGCGCTTGAGCGCTGGTTGAAGGCCTGGCCGGAATCTCATCCTCGGCGGTCGTCGAGACCGACTTTTCGAGGAAAAGGAGACAGCGATGGAAGCCAGGCAGACGTTGAGAGGGAGCGCGGTTCCGAAGGCCCTTCTGGTCGTGCTCGCGATGTGCGCGGCGGTCCTTCTCGCAGTTGGTGCGTCCTTCATCAGCAAGGACCTCACCGGCTCGGGATCGACCATCACGAACGTGCACCCCGCAGCAGGCACGGTCTTGCGCCAGGACTACCAGGGTCCCGCGAGCCAGCCGCTGATCGACCGCGGCGCCGAGTCGCCGGCCGCGGCCCCAGCGTCGACCCACCACCGGATGGGTGGCCCGCAGGAGTAACCGCATCGGTATTCAGTAAGGGGGGCCTGGAGACTGGCCCCTCTTTATTTTTTGTCCATGCACTTCTTTGCGGGCGTGGCGGTGGCGATTGGCGCCGGGCTTGCGCCATGGATCGCGGCCAAGGTGCCGACGCGATGGATCGTCATGGCGGCAGCTCTATTTCTCGTGATCCTCATCGCCGGGCTTGTCTTCGGGCTGGCGATCTACCCGTTCAGCTCCGTATTCGTGGCCGCTTTCGGAATCCTGGTGGGAATTGCGCTCGGCCGTGCGATGCCACCGCGATTTCGGCCGTTTGTAGTCTTGCTGCTGGTTCTGAGCATCCTCGACGTCGCCCAGAACTTCGCCTTTGCCGGTCCGTCATCGAGCTCGACCACATCGGCGACGCCGGATCCGCACTTCATCTGGCTGAACGTGCGGTTCCCGCTGCCGGGCGGCCATTTCAACATCGGTTTCGCGGACGTGATCCTGATTGCAGCGGCCGCCGAGAACCTCCGGCGGCGCGGCGCCACGCTTGCGCTCAGCGTGCTGCCAGGCGTGATCGCGATCGGCCTTGGCGAGGCCCTGCTCAGCACGTTGACGCCGAACCCGCCGACCATCGTGGTCGCGATCTCGACGTCACTCGTGCTGTTCCTGACCGCCGGCTACGTCTTAACCGAGCTGGCGGTCAGTCAAACAGCAACTAAGACGGCTTAGCGCTCGCCCGTCCAGGTGAATCCGCAGACGGTGCGGACGTTCTGCGCGAGCGTCATCAGGTTCTGCCACTGCGCCTGCGTCGTCGGCCTGCCGGCAGCCCAGGCTGCCTTCAACGTCGCGATCGCCGAGGTGCACTGAGCGGACAGGGTCGGTTTGGTGAACGTCGGCTCGGTGGTCGGGGACGTCACCGCGGGCGCGCATGCGGTGCGCGCAGTGGCGAACAGACCGTGGAGCGTGGCGACCTCCGTGGAATCCTCGCCCGGCGTCTCGCCGGCGGTCGGGTCGAGGCTTATCGCCGCGCGCTCCGAGTTGTCCTCGGCTGCGTCGCTGACGAACCACGCCTTGATCGCGTTGACCGCCGTCGTGCACGCCGCGGTTGGCGTGAACTCGAAGCCGGCCGGTTGCGGCGAGCGGTTCATGGGCGCAGCAGCTACGTACCCCGTCTGCGACGAGAGCGCCAGCGCGAGGGCGGCGCCTATGCCTGCTGCGGCTCCGGTGTAACCGACGAACTTGCGAATTACGGACATTCGTAGCCTCCTCGTGTTGCCCCGGTTGGGCTGAGGAAGCCTAACGGATTTCGGCGAACAATGCCTTCAGCTGGGCGGGGCTGATGTTTCCGCCGCTGCAGATCAATGCGACGACATGACCGCGGAGCGAGTCGCGCATCTTCATCGCCGCTGCCAACGAGGCCGCGCCGGCGAACTCAACCAGCGTGCGCGTCTTCTCGACCATCACCGCAGTCGCAGCTTCGATCTCGTCATCGGATAGGAGTACGAAGTCGTCGAGCAAGCGCCGCATGATGCGCTGCGGAAGCTCGAAGGGATGCGCGGTGGAGAGGCCCTCGACGATCGTGCGGTCGGGCGAGTCGACCGGCTTTCCAGATTTCCAGGTGAGGTAGGCGGAGGGCGCAGCGTCCGACTGCACGCCGATGACGCGGATCTTCGGATCGATCGCCTTGGCGACGATCGACGCCCCGGCCGCGCCTGAGCCGCCGCCGATCGGGACGATCACGGTGTCGACGTGCGGCTGCTCCTGCAGGACCTCGAGCGTATGCGTCCCGACGCCGGCGATGAGCAGGGGCTCATCACCCGAGTGGATGTAGCGATAGCCGTGCTCTTTTGCGAGCTTTTCGGCGTGCAGCCGGGAGTCGTCGTAGCGCTCGCCTTGCAGGACCACCTCGGCCCCGAAGTCCTGCATCGCCTCGACCTTGACGGGGTTGGCGGCGGCGGGCGCGCAAATGATCGCCGGCACGCCGAACAGGCGCGCGCCGTAGGCGACCGACTGGCCGTGATTGCCGGTGGATGCGGCGATCACTCCTCGCCGGCGCTCGTCTTCGCTCAGCCGGCTGACGAGGTTGACGCCACCGCGCACTTTGAAAGCGCCGGTCGGGTTGTGATTCTCGTGCTTGACGTACACCTCTGCGCCGACCAACCGGTCGAGGGAGGGGTAGCGACGAAGGGGCGTCGGCTGGAGGTACGGCCGGATCTGCCGCGCCGCGTCAAGGACGTCTGTGAACTCGGGTTCTTTCAGCTCGGCCATACGACCGTCCAAGGTTAACCGGCTCGATTCGAGCACACGTGGATCACCATATGCGCCGTGAAGCTCGTGCTCGGCGTGCTGACGGCCGGATTCATCCTCGCGGCGGCGGGTTGTGGCTACGACGCGAGCGCAACGTTCAACGCCGACGGCTCGGTGACGATTGGGCTGAAGCTGCTCTTTCCGAAGGACCTCATGCAGGGCACCAACGGCGCGTCCATCTCGGGTTTCACGCCCGCCGACCTTTCACAGGCGACCGCCGAGCTGGACAAGAAGTACCCCGGCGCGAAGATCACGACGGTGACCGAAGGCGACGAGTCGGGCGCGCTGATCACCGTTCCGTTCAAAACCGAGAAAGAGGCTTTCGACTTTCTGACCGCGCCGTCGCAGCTGAATCCCTCCGGCGCGACGTCGGGCACGGGCGTCTCCCTCAACCTCGGCAACACCGGCGGGCTGTTCACCGCCGCCAGCCACACGTCGTCGGGCGGCGTCGAGACGTACTCGTTCACGACGGCGGCGCAGCCGGTGGCAACTCCATCGCCCGGTTCGCAGCAGGTCATCTCCGACAGCGAGATCGCGTCCATATTCACCATCACGTTCTCGCTCACGGTGCCGAACGTCATCACTTCCGCCCCCGGCGCCGTCTTCACTCTCGACCGCAAGACCGCGATCTGGAAGCTCAACTGGACGAAGTCGGAGACGCTGACCGCGACGACAGGCTCTGACACCGGCCTGGTCGCGGCGGTCACGCCCGCGTCTGACATGCGGCTGACGATCGCGGTCGCCGTGGTCGCAATCGTTGCCGGCCTGCTCATCGGAATGTTCATGCCGTGGCGACGCATGCGGCCGGTGCCGGTTCCGGCCCCCACCGAGGAGACTCCACCGCCCGACAATTAGCTCCGTGGCGCAGACCGAGCTGAAAATCGGCATCTTCGTTCCTCAGGGCTGGCGGATGGACCTCGCCGACATCGCCGATCCGGTCGAGAAGTACGAGACGATGAGCCGCAGCGCCATCGAGTCCGAGCGTGCGGGCTTTGACGCGGTGTGGGTCTACGACCACTTCCACACCGTGCCCGTGCCGCAGCACGAGTCGGTGTTCGAGTGCTGGACTTCGATGGCCGCGCTGGCGCGTGACACCAGCACCATCCGCCTCGGACAGATGGTCACGTGCAACAGCTACCGGCCGCCGTCCCTGCTCGCCAAGATGGCGAGCTGCATCGACGTCCTCAGCCATGGCCGGTTGATCCTCGGCATCGGCGCAGGCTGGTACGAGCATGAGTACGTCGCGTATGGATACGACTATCCCGACACCTCGGATCGACTGCGCATGCTGCGCGAGGCGCTGCAGGTGATCAAGGCGATGTGGACCCAGGACGAAGCGACTTTCGAGGGCCGCTTCTACCAGGTGCGCGGCGCGATCAACGAGCCGGGGCCCGTGCAGAAACCGCATCCACCGATCTGGATCGGCGGGGCCGGGGAGAGGGTCACTCTCAAGCTGGTCGCGCAGTACGGCGATGCGTGCAACATCGGCGGCGACATCGCCACGGTGAAGCACAAGCTCGAGGTCCTGCGCGAGCACTGCGACAACGTCGGTCGCGATTACGACTCGATCCTCAAGACCATGGAGTTCTACGCCGTGTTGGGCGATGCGAAAGAAGTCGACCGCGTCGTTCGCGACACCGCGCGCCGCACGCGGACGGACGAGTCGTTCATCCGCTCATGGCATCCGTATCAGGGCGACGCCGGCCGTATCGCCGATTTCATGCAGCAGTACGCGGACGCTGGCATCGATTACTTCATCGTCAACCTGCCGAACGCGTTCGAGGGCGGCGTGATCACGCGCTTCGCCGAGGAAGTCTTTCCACGCGCAGGCGTCCAGGCGTTATCGAGATGACGCATGGATGCCGAATTTGTTCCCGGCGATTTCATCCTGACCCACAGACACCGCCCTTTTGCGGCGCTGATCAGCCTCGCGCAGCGAAGGCGGTTTCGAGGGCCTGACCGGCGTTTCGCGCACTGGAGTCACGCTGCGCTGATCGTCGGCGCGGACGGTGCGCTTGTCGAAGCCGAGACGATGGGCGTGATTCGCGGCTCGATCAACAAGTACCGCGACGACGAGTTCCACGTGGTGCGCCTTGGAAGCGACTTCACCCCGGACTGCCGCGCCGCCGCGGTGGGCTATGCCGAAGCCCAGGTCGGTCAGGCGTTCGGCTATCTGGACATGGTCGGCGCTGCGCTGCACCTGCTGTTCGGGTGGCCCCTGCGGTGGGTCCGGCGCAACCATGAGATCTGCTCCAGCCTCGTCGTCAAGGCGCTCCAGCACGGCGGCCGCCTGCGCGATTTCGATCCGCCGACGACGCTCCCCGCCGACCTCGCCAAAGCTTTCGAATAATCTGCGCATAGCAACGTCCTGAGCGATTGGCCGGTACGGGAAGGAGTCGCGATGAACAGACGCGTTTCGAAGCTGGCAAGCCTGGGGGTCTGCGGGGTCTGCACCGCCCTGACACTCGCCGCATGCGGCGGCGGAGGCGGCAGCTCGGGCGGCGGCACCGGCTCGACCGTCACGTTCGCCGCACCGGTGTCGCAGACCGGAGCATTCGGTCAGGCCGAAGGCCTCTACACCCTCCAGGGCTACAAGTTCTGCGTACAGACGATCAACGACAAGGGCGGCATCAGCTTCGGCGGTCAGTCGCATAAGGTGAACCTGGTCACGCAGGACGACCAGAGCACCGCAGCCACCTCGGCGCAGATCGTCGACCAGTACAACGACTCCGGCTACAAGCTGATCCTCAGCCCGTACGGGTCCGGCGGCACGACCGCGGTCGCGCCGGTCGTCGAGCGTAACGGTCAGGTCATGGTCGACAGCAACGGCGCCGACACCGCGATCTTCACGCACGGCTACAAGAACACCTTCGCCGTGCTCTCGCCGAGCAGCACGTACGTGACCAGCATCATCGACGCGCTGGCGGCGCTTAACCCCGCGCCGAAGAGCGTTGCCGTGATCGCGGCCAGCGATGGGTTCAGCCAGCACGCCGCCGAGCAGGGCGTCAAGCAGGCGCAGGCGAAGGGCATCAACGTTCTGCCTTCGGCGACGGCCTACACGTCGGCGACCAAGGTCACCGCGAACACCACGGACGTGTCCAGCGCGCTGATCGCCATCAAGGGCACCCAGCCGGACGTGATCATCATCTCCGCCCACCTGAATGAGGCGGTCGCCGCCGTCAAGCAGGCGTCCGAGCTCGGCGTCAAGCCCAAGCTCGGATTCGCGGCGACGGTCGCGCCGCCCACGCCCGCGTTCATCTCGGCGCTCGGCAAATCGTCCGAGGGTGTGCTCGGCAGCACCCAGTGGGTGCCCGAGATCTCGGGCTCGGACGCGCTCTTCGGCAGCGCCAAGGACTTCCTGAAGAACTTCACCGACACCTTCGGCTGGTCGAACGCGCAGTACCCGTACCAGGCGGCGGATGCTGCCGCCGCGTGCGAGGCGCTCGAACTGGCCATCACCAAGGCCGGCTCGAGCGACCCGAGCAAAGTCCGCGACGCTCTCGCCGGCCTGAAGGCGGACACGTTCTACGGCCACATCGAGTTCGACCAGACCGGGATGAACACCAACAAGCCGATGTATGTGGTGCAGATCCAGAACGCCGCCTTCGTGACCATCTATCCCAGCAACCTTGCGACGAAATCGGCGGTGTGGCCGGCCATCTCCTGAGCGGCCGTTGACACAGTTCCTGCAGGCGGCCGCCTATGGAATCGTCCAGGGCGGCCTCCTGGGTCTTGTCGCCGTGGGTTTCTCGCTCGTGTGGGGCGTGATGAACGTCGTCAACTTCAGCCATGGCGCGCTTGCCGTGACCGGCGCCTACATCGCGTGGTTGCTGAACATTCACTTCGGCGTCGACCCGTTCGTCGCCATCCCGATCGTCGCGGTGTCGTTGTTCGTCTTCGGTTACGTCCTCCAGCGCGGCGTGATCAACCTCGTAATCAACGCCCCGATCTTTCTCACGCTCCTGCTGACGTTTGGCTTGAGCCTGGTGATCCTCAACACGCTGCAGCTGCTGTTCAAGGCCGATGACCGCACGATCGATACGACCTACGCGTCGCAGAGCTTCGCCATCGCGTCGGTCAACATCCCTTACGGCCGTCTCGCGGCGTGCGGCCTGGCGATCATCTTCACGCTCGCCCTCGCGATCCTCATGTCGCGCACGCGCCTCGGCCATGCCATCGGTGCGACGGGTATGGACCGCGGCGCCGCGCGACTGATGGGCATCAACGCCCGGCACATCTACGCCGTGACGTTCGGCATCGCGGCCGCGCTCGCGGGCATCGCCGGCACGATGATCGCAACCGTCGGCTCGTTCAACCCGACCACGACCCCCGGCCAGCTGACGCTCGACGCGTTCGTCATCTCAGTGCTGGGCGGCCTCGGCAACATGTACGGCGCCTTGGCCGGCGGCATCCTCCTCGGAGTGGCGGAATCCATCGGGGGGCTGATCTTGACCGGCACCTGGGTCAACGCGATCGCCATGGCGGTGCTGATCATCACGCTGATCATCCGGCCGTCCGGCCTCATCGGAAAAGCGCTGTACGGCGGGCGCGTGGAAGTTTGAAACTCCCCACGAAATCAGAGGCTTCGCCGTGATTTCGCGGGGGCCCCTCACAGGCACCGAGGTACTGCAAGGCTCGACGGCACGGCGCCGCGAATCGTTCCTGGACTGGGCGCGCACCCGCACGCTTGGCAACTCGTGGCCGGCGCTTGCGGGTATCGCGGCGGTGATTGCGATGCTCGGCGTGCAGCAGCTGATCGAGCCCGGGACTCAGCGCCTGCTGACCACGGTGTTCATGTTCGTGGCGCTGGCGCAGGCGTGGAACATCATCGGCGGCTTCACCGGCTACGCGAGCTTCGGTCAGGTGGCGTTCTTCGGCCTCGGCGCATACACCGTCGCCGTCCTCATGAACAGCCTTCACACGACGTTCTGGCTTGCGCTCCCCATCGCGATCCTGGGGGGCGTGCTCTTCGCCATGCTCATCGGCATCCCGCTGCTGCGGCTGCGCGGACACTACTTCGCCATCGCCACGCTTGGTGCCGCGGAGGGTCTGCGCGAGGTCATCAACAACATGACGATCACCGGCGGAGGCGCCGGGATCACGATCCCGACCTTTGGCGCCAACGCGCCGACGCCCTACTTCGGCAAGGAAGGGTTCTACCTCGCGTTTCTGATCCTCGCGGCGCTTTCAGTCGCGATCTGCGCCGTCCTGGCACGCAGCCGCTTCGGCTACGCGATGGTCGGGGTGCACCAGGACGAGGACGCCGCAGGCGCGGTAGGGATCAACACCACGTTCGTGAAGGTGACCGCGTTTGCGATCTCGGGCGCGATCGTCGGCGCGGTCGGAGCCTTCTACGCGTTCCAGCAGATCGAGTTCTATCCGACCGACGTGTTCGATGCGAGCTTCACCGTGCTGATGGTGATCATGGTCGTGATCGGCGGAAGCGGGACGGTGCTCGGACCGTTGGTCGGCGCCGTCGCGTTGGAGCTGCTGTCGCAGTTCCTGCGGATCAACCTCGGCACGCTGAACCAGCTCATCTTCGGCGCGATCATCGTGCTGGTCGTCGTGTTCTTTCCCCAGGGCGTGGTCGTCTACGCGCGCGAGGCGTGGAAGTCGCGGCGCTTCTCGGTGCTCGACAACATCAGGCGCTACCGGCTGTGATCGCCGCGGCCGTGGTTGCTGCGTCACCGGTGCTGGAGGTCCGGAACCTCAATCGGCGTTTCGGCGGGCTGTGGGCGGTGCGCGACGTGAGCTTCACCGTGTCCGAAGGCGAGATCCTCGGCGTCATCGGACCCAACGGCGCCGGCAAGAGCACACTCGTGAACCTCATCACGGGGCATTTGCGTCCGACGTCCGGCCGTGTGTTGATCGGCGGCCACGACGTCACGGGATTGCGGCCGTGGGCGATCGCGCACGACGGCGTGGCGCGCACGTTTCAGATCGTCAAGCCGTTTCGCCACCTGACGGTGCGCGAGAACGTCGCCATGGGTGCGATGCATGGCAACAACCGCGATTCCACGGTGCGGAATGCGCTCGCGACGGCCGACGAGGTCCTGGCCCTCGTCGGCATCTCCAAGCACGCGGATGCGGCGCCGTCGCAGCTGAGCGTCGCGGACGCGCGCCGGCTCGAGCTCGCCAAGGCGCTCGCGACGCGGCCACGCCTGCTGCTGATCGACGAGGTGATGGCCGGCCTGCGCCCGCAAGAGATCGACGCGGCGGTCGAGCTGATCCATCGCCTGCGTGACAGCGGCATCACCGTCGTCGCAGTGGAGCACGTGATGAAGGCGATCGTGTCTGTCAGCGATCGGGTCCTCGTCCTGCATCACGGGTCGATCCTTGCTTCCGGCTCCCCTGCAGACGTGCTTGCAGACCCGCGCGTCATCGAGGTGTACCTCGGCCATCGCTACGTCAAGCGCCGATCCGGATGAGCCTGCTCGAAGTCCGTGACGTCGGCGCCGGTTACGGCCGCGTGCAGATCCTCTGGGATGTGAGCCTGTCCGTCGAAACCCGCCAGATCGTGTCGCTGGTCGGCGCGAACGGGGCGGGGAAGACGACTCTGCTGCGGGCGATCACCGGCATGATCCCCATCCGCGAGGGAAGCATCAGGTTCGAGGGCGCGGAGCTCGCGGGCCGGTCGATCGAATCGATCGTCGGCCTCGGCATCGCGCACGTACCCGAGGGACGGCGGCTGTTCATGGGCCTCACGGTGCGGGAGAACCTGCTGCTCGGCGGATGGCGCAACCGCAACCGCGATCTGAGCCGGGTCGTGTCGCTTTTCCCTCTGCTCGGCGAACGCCTGGACCAGGTGGCGTCGACGATGTCGGGAGGCGAGCAGCAGATGTGCGCCATCGCGCGAGGGCTGATGAGCCGGCCGAAACTGCTGCTGATCGACGAGCTCTCGCTCGGCCTCGCACCCAAGACGGTGGACGAGATCATCGCCCGGCTCCCCGAGATCGCGGCGTCCGGGACAGCTATTCTGCTGGTCGAGCAGGACATCGACACTGCGCTCTCGGTCTCCAGTCACGCCTACGTCCTCGACACGGGGCGGGTGACGCGGTCCGGCAGTTCGAGCGAGCTGCTGAACGACCGGTCGATCCAGGAGGCATACCTCGGGCTGGCAGTCGACGGTCGCTAGGCGTTCTAGCGGTGATGCTCGCCCTCATGGCGTTCCTCGAGCTGGAAGTGACCTTGACGGCGATCGTGATCGGCGTCTCCCTTCGCGCCCGGCCTCGCACCGCCACGTTCGGCGCGACGGCCTTCGGGGCCGGCGCCACCGCCGTCGGCCTCGTGTTCGCCTGGCTGGTGTGGTTCGTGGCGCCGGGTTGCCTCACCCATGCCGATCTGATCGGCTGTACCGCCGGACAGGTGGGTGTCCAGGGTTTCGTCTATGTCTTCGAGATGGCACTCCTGCAGTGGGCCTGGATGCTCGGTGTATCCCTGATCGCAAGGTTCGTCGCCGAGCGCAGGGTCACGCATGTTTCCGGCTGAAACTGGGCAAATAGTCCTCCGGACGTGCAGAGGTCGCGACTGAAAGGAGGCCTGAGGGAATGACAGACACGAAATCGGACAGCAACGCGCTCGCGCTCGCCACGCCGGCGGCCGTGCCGGCCGTGACCGACGACGAGGCTGCCGCCAGGGCGCAGAACATCGACCCGTCGGTGAAGCAGGTGATCGACGCGACGGTCACGCAGTTCGTGGAGAAGCTCCTGAGCGCGGATCCGCACTCGCCGGCGTTCGAACAGCAGCTGAGCGCAGTGCACTCGATGGGCGACGCTGACATTCGTGCCTCGGCCGCGGTTTCCAACCGGTTGCTCGAACGTCCGGTGGCCGCAATGTCATCAGGCCCACTCGACCCGAAGTCGCAGATCTCCAACACCCTCGTCAGGCTGCGCCGCACAGTCGAGGATCTCGACCCGACCCGGCAGGGGCTTTTCGGCAAGAAGCACATGTGGGGCTCCCTTCCGTTCGGCAACTCCCTGCGCGACTACTTCCACAAATACGAGTCGGGCCAGAAGAACCTCGACGCGATCATCCGTGCCCTGTACGCCGGTCAGGAAGAGCTACAGAAGGACAACGCCTCGCTCGATCAGGAAAAGGCCAACATCTGGGCGATCAAAGGGCGGCTCGAGCAGTACATCTACATGGCCACGGTCCTCGACCAGCAATTGACGGCAAAGATCGAATCTATCCAGGCCACTGATCCGGAGCGTGCGCGCGAACTGCAGACCGAAGTGCTCTTCTACGTGCGCCAGAAGCGCCAGGACCTGGTGACCCAGTATGCGGTCAACACCCAGGGCTATCTCGCGATGGACCTCGTGGAAAACAACAACCGAGAGTTGATCAAGGGAGTCGACCGCGCGACCACGACGACGGTGTCGGCTCTGCGGACCGCGATCATCGTCGCCCAGGCTCTCGCGAACCAGAAGCTTGTGCTCAACCAGATCAATGCGCTCAACACGACGACCAGCAGCCTGATCGAATCGACCTCGGCGATGCTGAAGCAGCAGTCGGCGCAGGTCTATCAGCAGGCCGCGGACTCGACTGTGGAACTCGAGCGGCTCCAGAAGGCGTTCGACAACATCTTTTCGTCGATCGACGCCATCGACACTTTCAAGCTGCAGGCGCTCGAGAACATGCACAAGACCGTCGACGCACTGTCCACGGAGATCCAGAAGGCGCAGGGTTACCTGGAGCGGGCGCATGCTGCGCCTGCGGCCGGTGCGCCGCCGGTCCGTGCGTTGACGGTACCTGGGGCAAAGTCCTAGCGAACTGATCTCCCGTCCCGACAGCGGTCACGGCAAGTAAGCTGCGCATGCCCTGTTGGTCACGACACATCGATGAAGCAATCGCCATGGGTACGGCTTCTGCGTGCAGTCTCGCTCGCGGTCATGGCCGCGGCCGCTCTTGCGATTCAGGTTCTCGCTGCTCCCGACGGATGGCTCGCCGTAGACGGCTCGATCCGATCCCTCGGCGCACCGGGAACCGTGGACTGGGCCAACTCCGGGCCTGCGGCGGCCGCATGTGCCAACGGCGGCGTCAACGTCGCGGGATCAGGCGGAATATTCAACTGCGGGCGGCCCGGAGCAGCAGGCGCACCACCGATCGCCCCCGTTCTGACTCCATCGGCGGCCGTGGACCCGAGCATCATCTCGGCCGTCTTCCTGGTCGATCCGGTCTCTGGCGACACGGCATGCGGAGCGACCGGAGATCCCACCACCCTGAGCGGAATCAACGGCGACCCGATCAACTCGTATCCCGTCTCTCAAGGGCCGGTCCCGAACAAGGACGACCTGGCGAACGTTTACGCCGTCAGCCACACCCGCTCGGATACTGGCCACCCGGAGCTCTACTTCGCCGCTGAAAGGCTGCTGCACAACGGCGACAGCCATATGGACTTCGAGTTCTTGCAGAGTGTCGTCAGCTACACACCATGCTCGACCGGCGTCGGTGCTCTCGGCGGGCATCGCACAGAGGGCGACCTGCTGGTTTCGGTCGACTACAGCAACGGAGGAACCGTCGCGACCCCGACCGTCTTCCAGTGGCACTGCGCTCCGCTGCCGGCTCCCCAGCCGCCGGACGGCACGGTCTGCGACCCCGGCGCCGGGGCGCTCTACGAGTCGATCGGCCTTCCGCCCGCCGTCACGCTGACGGTCAACGCCGCCCCGGTTCCGTGCGGCGGCTGGATCTGTCGAGACACGTCCGGCCAGATCGCGAATGTCGATTCGAATGATTTCCTCGAGGGCGGGATCGACCTCGCCGGCATCCCATTCTCGGGATGCTTCAACACATTCCTTCCGCATACGCGCACATCGGGTTCGCCCACAGCCCAGCTCAAGGACTTCGCGGGTCCAATAGGTTTTCGGTCCTGCCGCGATCCGGTCATCGCCACGGCCAGCTCCCCGACTGGATCCAGTGTTGCGCCCGGTCTGACCGCGACCGACACCATCACCGTGACCAACGGTGGCGCCGGTCCGACGCCGACGGGCAGCGTGACGTTTTTCATATGCGGTCCGACGCAGGTGACAGCGTCCGGCTGTCCGGCGGGAGGGTCGCAGATCGGCGCCGCCAAGCCATTGACGGCAGGCGCGGCGACATCGGATCCGACGCCCGCGAATTCGGCGGCGGGAACCTACTGCTGGCGCACGGTCTACACGCCAGACGCGACGAGCACCGGAGTTTTCACGGCGGCTACGCACTCGAACTCGACGAGTGAGTGCTTCGGCGTCGTTGCCGCGACGTTGCCCAACACCGGCGTTCCTGACAGCGGAAGCGATCCTGTTGTACCCCTGATGCCGCTGATGCTCGTCCCTCTCGGTTTGTTCGCGGTGGCTTCGCGCCGCGCCCGCGTGATCGTCGTCCTTGTGGTCGCATGGCTGGCCACGAGCGCAAGCCCGATCCCAGCGGATGCGATCGCGACGCCGCGTGGGGTGACATCCTGGGTCGCCGTGCCCCATGACCTCTACACACCTCCGACGCGCACGGCGGCGCTCGCAACAGAGAAGGCGCGGACGGCCAGCTGGCGTGTGGTCATCTCGCGGATCGGCCTCGACGCTCCGATCGAGCCGGTCGGTCGCGATTCGCAGGGCGCCATGCAGTCGCCTTCGTCGCTCGACACGGTGGGCTGGTTCGACAGTGGACCGAAGCCAGGTCAGCCCGGCGACGCCGTGCTCGACGGTCACTTCGGCCTGCCGGCCGTGCCGGCAGTGTTCCGCAACCTGCGAGCGCTGCATCCCGGCGACACGATCCACGTCTCATGGCCCGATGGGCGCGGTGCCGACTTCAGGGTCAGCTCGACTTCGACGGTGCCGGCCGGCGATCAACCGCCCGGGCTGTTTGCGTCCAGCGGTCCAGCTCGGCTTTCTCTGATCACGTGCGCCGGCGCGTGGGACCAAAGCCACCGGACTTACACCGAGCGGCTGATCATCACCGCCGAAATCATCTAGGGCTCAATGGATCTCGGGCTGACCGGCCGCGTCGTCATCGTCACCGGGGGCGCATCCAACCTGGGACGGGCCATCACCCTGGGCTTCGCGCACGAGCGTGCTCGTGTCGTGGTCGCCGACGTCGACGACGTGCAGGCGAGGAAGGTCGAAGGCGAAGCGCCTTCGGGCACGATCGTCGCCCGCCACACCGACGTCACGGACTGGGAATCGGCCGCCGCGACGGTGCAGTACGTCGAGGAATCGATGGGCGGCGTCGACGTGCTCGTCAACTGCGCGGGTTGGACGATCGACCGCCTGTTCATGGACAAGCCGCGCGAAGAATGGGAGCGCGAGATCGCGATCGACATGTGGGGCTTCATCAACATGACGCGCGCCGTGCTCGACCCGATGATCAAGCGCGGTTACGGGCGCATCGTTTCGATCGGATCCGACGCCGGCCGCATCGGTGAATGGCGCGAGGCGGTCTACAGCGGCACCAAGGCCGGCGTCATCGCGATGTCCAAGGCGATTGCGCGCGAGGTCGGCAAACACGGCATCACGCTCAACGTCGTGTGCCCGGGTCTCATCCCCGGCTCACCCGAAACCTCGGGCGAAAAATCGGTGTGGTCAGAAGATCAGCTGAAGGTGTTCACTCCCGAGGTGAGGGAGAAGGCGGCGAAGGCCTACCCGCTCCGCCGCTTGGGGACTGCCGAGGATGTCGTCCCGGCCGTCCTGCTGCTCGCGTCCGACCGCGCGTCCTACATCACGGGCCAGACGCTGTCGGTCAGCGGCGGCTACACCATGATCTGAGCCAGGACCTCGTCACGGATGCGGCGCCAGCGCGCAGCCCGCCCGCGACCGGCAAGAGGAAAGATGAAATTGTCCACGCCTGCGTCTCGCAGCTCGCGCAGGCGAGCCGCGCACTCGCCGGCGGAACCGACGATGGCAAGCGCACGCACGAGCTCGTCGGAGACCGCGCGGCTGTGCCCGGCCGACGTGGACAGGTGCTGCGAGTAGTCGTAGCTCTCGTCGCTCTCCTGGATCTCACCGGCAAACCGCGCGAGGCTCGAAGGGAGCTCCTTGAAATGTGCGAGAAGCCGTGCCTGCGTCGATGCCCACGAACGCACGTCCTCGATGTCGATCGACGTCGGTGCGATCAGCTCGATCTCACAATCACGCCCGGACGAGCGAATCCATTCGACCTGCCTACGCACCATGTCGGGCTGCGCCGGCCCCATGACGATCGCGCCGTCGGCGACGCGGCCGGCCAGCTCGCACATGCGCTGCTGGCTCACCGCGAGGTAGATCGGGATCGACGGAAGTTGCGCCCGGAAAAACCGCACCGCCTCTTCGACCTCCGCGACCTTCTGGGGTTTGAGCCCGATCCCGTACAGCGCCGAATCGCCCGCCCC
>DASTIX010000031.1:0-4901 GCA_035717165.1 Candidatus Dormiibacterota bacterium | reverse complement strand
GCGGGGTACGGCGGCTTCCACGCGCGGGGCTGCGCACGCTTGCCCTCGAGCGATTCGAGCAGCGCGCCCTCCTCACCGCAGATGTACGCGCCGTGGCCGCGGAAGATTCGGATGTCGAGCGGCCAGTCGGCGCCGAACGGCTTGTCGCCCAGGTATGCCTTCCCGTGCATCTCGCCGATGGCGTCGGTAAGGCGGCGGAAGGGCAGGTCGTACTCGCCACGGATGTAGATCCACGCCTGGTGCGAGCGGATCGCGTACGCGGCGATGCCGATGCCCTCGAGCAGCATGTGCGGTGAGTTCTCCATGAGGTAGCGGTCTTTGGCCGAGCCTGGCTCGGACTCGTCGGCGTTGACGACCAGGTGCATCGGCACCGCCGACTCCTTGGGCATCAGCGACCACTTGATGCCGGTCGAGAAGTCGGCGCCGCCGCGGCCGCGCAGGCCGGAGGCCTTCACCTCATCGATCAGCTGCTCATGCGTCATCGTCGTCAATGCCTTGCGCATCGCGGCGTAGCCGCCGAGACCTTCGTAGACGTCGAGGGTGTGCAGGTTCTCGGTGCCAAACCAGCGCGTGAGGACCGGACCTTTGGTCGTGCCGCGGAGCTCAGGCATCGGCCTTCTTTTTCCTCGGAGCCCGTGGCTTGCGCGGAGACCCCTCCGGCGCCTTCGGCGCCACCTCCCCACTGCGTGGGGAGGAGCGACGCTCGGCGATCAGCGCGTCGATCTTTTCAGTCGTCAGGTCGTGGTGGTACGCGTGGTCGAGTCTCATCATCGGCGCGTATTCGCACGCACCGAGGCATTCGACCGCCTCGACCGTGAAAAGGCCGTCTGCGCTGACCGTCCCTTGCTCCTTCACGCCCGCCTGCTGCATCGCGTGCTCCACCAGCTCGTCCGCCCCGCGCAGCTTGCACGAGATGTTGGTGCACATATAAAGGACGTGCTTCCCGACGGGCTCGGTGTGGAACAGCGTGTAGAAGGTCGCGACGCCCTCGACGTAACCCGGATCGAGATCGAGCGCGTGCGCGACCTCGCTCATCGCCTCGGGCGTGAGATAACCCAGCTCTTCTTGCGCGAGATCGAGCGCCGGCATGACCGCGGTGCGGATGTCCGGGAACTGCGGAGGCAGCGCCCGAATCTCTTCGAGCACGTGCGCCGGCAGAGCGCTTTTAACAGGGGCCCCCGCGGACTCCAGCGGAACGCTCTGAGTCCGTGGGGATTTCATCGGTCGCAGTCTCCAAGCACCGTATCTGCCGTGCCGATGATCGCGATCATGTCCGCCACCATGTGGTTCAGGGCCATCCGCTCGAGCGCCTGCAGGTTGACGAAGGACGCGGAACGGAACTTCACGCGCCGCGGCTTGTGGGTGCCATCGCTCGAGATGTAGCAGCCGTTCTCGCCGCGACCCGACTCGACGGCGACGTAGACGTCGCCCGGCGGCACCGAGTACCCCTCGGTGAAGAGCTTGAAGTGATGAATGACTGCCTCCATCGAGGTCTCGAGCTCCTCGCGCGGCGGCGGCAGCATCTTGCGGTCGTCGACGTTGACGGGGCCGTCGGGCAGCCGGTCGAGCGCCTGGCGAAGGATCTTCACCGCCTCACGCATCTCTTTGATGCGCACGAGGTAGCGGCCGTAGCAGTCGCACAGGTCGGAGGTGGCGATCTCGAAGTCGTAGTTCTCGTAGCCCGAGTAGGGGTACGCCCTGCGGAGGTCCCATGCAACGCCCGAGCCGCGGATCATCGGTCCGCTTGCTCCCAGCACCTTGGCGTCCTCGGCGGAGAGCCGGCCGATGCCAAGAGTGCGCTGGCGGAAGATCGGATTGTGGGTCAGCAGCGCCTCGTACTCGTCGATGTAGCCGGGCATCGTCCGGCAGAAGCGATCGAGCATCTCGAGGAAGCGCGGCGTGGCGTCGGCCATCACGCCGCCGGGGCGGATGTACGACGTGTGCATCCGGAAACCGGAGATCTCCTCGTTCATGTCGAGGATCGTGTCCCGCTCGCGGAAGCAGTACATGAGCATGCTCATCGCGCCCAGCTCGATACCGCTCGTGCCCAACCACACGAGGTGGGAAGACAGACGCGTGAGCTCGGACATGATCACGCGCAGCGCATTCGCGCGCGGCGGCACGTCGATGCCCATCAGCCGCTCCACGGCGAGCGCATACGCGAGGTTGTTGATCGGCGGTGAGAGGTAGTCGTGGCGGTCGGTGACCGTCACCGCCTGCTGCCAGCGCAGCGCCTCCATCTGCTTCTCGATGCCTGTGTGCAGGTAGCCGATCACCGGCTTGAGGCGCCTGACCTGCTCGCCGTCGAGGTCGACGATCAGGCGGAGGACGCCGTGCGTCGACGGGTGGTGTGGTCCGAAGTTGACGGTGAGGATCTCGCCGCCGAAGGCGGAGGTGTCGGTTTCCTTGGTGATGGTCACGCCGGGACCGAGGGTTTCCGTCATGCCTTTTCCGGCGCGGTCTGCCAGCGCTCGTGCTCTTCCGAGAACTCCACCTGCTCGCCGCCGACCGGATAGTCGCGGCGCAGCGGGTGGCCGACCCAGTCGTCGGGCATGAGGATGCGGGTCAGGTCGGGATGGTTGCGGAAGACGATGCCGAAGAGGTCGTAGGTCTCACGCTCGTCCCAGTTCGCGGGCGGAAAGAGGTCGGACACCGAGTCGATGTGTGGCGGATCGCCGTCGACGAACGCGCGCACGCGAATCTGCTCGCGGGTCTCGAGGTTGCGCAGCTGGTAGATGACCTCGAACCGCGCCGGCCATTGGCGGGACGCGTCGGCGAGGTGGTCGACGCAGGTCAGGAACGAAAGCAGCCGATAGCCCTCGTCTTTGAGAGCCGAAAGCGCCTCGTGCACGTTGCCGGCGTCGACGGTGATCCAGTCATCCCCGGCGCTGACTCCTTTATCGACTATGAGCTTGTCGGAGATCACTGCCGCGGAAGGATGCCCTGGGCCTTGATCCGCTCCTGCAGGATCATCAGTGCGTTCAAGAGGTCCTCAGGTCTGGGTGGACAGCCGGGGATGTAGACGTCGACGGGCACGACCTTGTCGACACCTTGCAGCAGCGCGTAGTTGTTGAACACGCCGCCGGTCGAAGCGCAGGCGCCCATGGAGATCACCCACTTCGGCTCGGGCATCTGGTCGTAGATGGTGCGCAGGATCGGCGCCATCTTCTGGGAGACGCGCCCGGACACGATCATCAGGTCGGACTGCCGGGGCGACGCCCGCATCGCTTCCGATCCGAAGCGCCCGATATCGACGCCCGCGGTCGCGGTGGCGATCATCTCGATGGCGCAGCAGGCCAGGCCGAACTGCGCCGGCCAGACGGAGTTGCCCCGTCCCCAACCGATGACTTTGCCGAGCGTCGTGGTCAGGATGTTCTTGCCCATCGACTCGGCGAGCGCTTCTATTCCCAATCGAGGCCTCCCTTCTTCCAGATGTGCGCGAGCGCGATGAGGAGGATGCCGATGAAGACGCCCATCTCGATGAGACCGAACCACTTGAGCTGGTGCAGCAGCACCGCCCACGGATAGAAGAAGACCGCCTCGACGTCGAAGATGATGAAGAGCATCGCCGTGAGGTAGAAGCGCACGCTCAACCGGCGTACCGCGGGCGTCTCCGGGATGATGCCGGACTCATAAGGAAGGAGCTTCTTTCGATACGGTTTGGCGGGACCGAGCACGAAGCTCAGAGTCACCAGCGCCCCGATCAGACCGAACACGATCAGGACGAAGATCAGGACCGGGATGTAGCTGTCGAGCAACTCCGGTTAATTCTATTTGGGTCTTGAGAAATTACGTCGGAGCCTAAATCTCCGGATAGTCGCGCCTATCCGGGATTGAGCGCGGCGCGGGGGCCTGATAAGCCGGACGAATCGGACTTACCGACTCGGGCGACTAGTGATCCTTGCGGCGGTGCTCGATCTGTACGCCCGCAGACAGCGTCGCGTGGATGGGGCAGTAGCGATTGCAGGCCAGGTCGATCGCCTGTTCAACCATCTTCTTGTCGATGTCGCCATCCCACGTGCAGTGGAAGGTGATCTGGATCTTCTTGAACGCCTTCGGCCACTCGGCGTCGCGCTCGCCTTCTACCTCGACCTCGAGGGCCTTGAGCGGCTGCTTGTACTTCCTGCATAGAAGGACGACGTTGATGCCGGTGCATCCGCCCAGCGAGCCGAGCAGCATCTCGGTCGGGCGCATCGCCATGTCTCCGCCATAAGGCGAGGCGTCGTCGATCTCGGCGTGGTGCCCGGACTGCGACTCGACGTCGAAATGAACCTTCGTTCCCGTCCAGCGCACCGTCGCCTTGGTCACGGTCGGAACAATAGACTCCGTTCCGTGGCGGACGTTCGCGATAGCTTTTCGAAGGTCGCGGTCAACTACACCCGCTCGACGTTCCATGCGTCGTCGGAGCGGCTGCAGGAGGTCCTCGACCTCACCCGACCAGAGCCGGCCGACCTCGCGCTGGACGTGGCCACCGGCACCGGCAACACGGCTTTCGCGCTGGCGCCTCACGTGCGCCGGGTCGTCGGGCTCGACGTCACCCGCGCGATGCTCGACCAGGCGCGACGCATCGCCTCCGAGCGAAGCATCGCCAATGCGGACTGGGTCATCGGCGACGCCGAGCGATTGCCTTTCGGGGACGACACGTTCGACGTCTACGTGGTGCGCGCTGCGCCGCACCACTTCGGCGACGTCGATGCATTTCTCGCGGAGGCTGTTCGAGTGCTCAAGCCAGGCCGGTCGGCCGCCTTCATCGACTGCGCGCCTCCGATGCCGGCTCGGGACGTCCTGCACGACGTCGAGATGCGCCGCGACCGTTCCCACGTCCTGTCGTTGACCGTGGACGAGTGGGTGGAAAGAGTCGAGCGTGCCGGCTTCGAGGTCGAGTCCGCGACCGCACGCGA
>DASTIX010000030.1:0-32851 GCA_035717165.1 Candidatus Dormiibacterota bacterium | reverse complement strand
TCCTGCGCGAGGAGAACGCGCTGCACGAGCTGGACTTCGATCCGGCAGGCTTCTCGTGGATCGACGTCGCGGACGCCGACAACTCGGTCGTGTCATTGATCCGGCGAGGCCGCATGCCGTCGGATGTTCTGGTGGCCGCGTTCAACTTCACGCCGGTGCCTCGACACAACTATCAGATCGGCATTCCGTTGGCGGGGCGTTGGAATGAGCTGCTCAACAGCGACGCACCGACGTACGGTGGATCCGGTCAGGGCAACCTCGGTGGATTCGAGGCTGTGCCGGTCGCGATGCACGGCCACCTGCACTCCGCAACCTTGACGTTGCCGCCACTCGGGGCGGTGTTTTTCAAACCTTCTCCGTCTTCGTCTTCGTCGGAGTCCTAGCGCCCGCCGCCTTTTCCGAGGCGGTCCTCCCAGAACTGCAAACGCCGGTGCAGCCTTGACGCTTCGGCTTCGAGCAGATGCTTGTCGTTCGCGAGCTCAAAGCCGCCCGGCGGAGTCACGCATTTGGTCTGCTCCTCGAGCTCCTTCAGCAGCTTTTCCTTGAAGCTGTACAACTCGTGGTAGACGGCGACCCACTGGCGGATGTCCTGCACATCGCCAGATTTCATCGAGGTCGCTTCGCCAGGCAGCAGGCGATCCTCGCCCGGGTCGTGCGGTGTGTCGCTCATAAATACGAAAACGTCAGGAGGCTGGAGCGCACTTGTTCAACAACCACATCGGTACGTTGGTGTACATCTGCCGCGGTGAAGCGCAGGAGTTTGTAGCCGGCGTTGAGGATCGAGTTCTGGCGCCGATTGTCTTCAACCAGGCGCTCGCGGTGAATGCCGCCGTCGTACTCGATGACGAGCTTGGCGCTCGGGTAGTAGAGGTCGGCTCGTCCCAAGAACCTTCCGTTGGTGTCGTGCAAGTTTGCCTGGACCTCCGGTTTGGGGAGGCCGGATTGGAGGAGCAGCCACCGGAGTCGTGTCTCCATCGGGGACTCTGCCTTTTCGGCCAGTTCGTGAAAACGACCGAGGTTCAGACGAAGTGCCTGGTCAGCCAGAACGAGGATTTCCGCCGGTGCCAGCCGCCGCCGAAGATCCCGAAATACAACGTCAAGAGTCGTAGCCGGCAGGCCGCGCGCGATGCTCATCTCTTTGATGTGGCAGTTGCGAACGACAAGTCCCGGACGAGATCTGATACCCGCCGCGATCACCTCGATCGGGTTGCATGGCTCAACGTCCAGGCGATGCAGCCACGCCGCAGTCTTGCCCGCGAAGACAGCGTGTGGTGGCAATTGGCTGCGCCACGCGACCAGCACGCGCCAAGGGTCGTCCGCCAATCCGCTCCAGCAGTAGAGCTCCGTCCCGATCCGGCGCCAAGATTTGCGCCGCAAAGCGTCGAGCGTGACACCAGAAGCGCGCGCCTCCGCCAGAGTGAACGGCCGTTTTGTCAACTCCGGCGGGATTCTTGCCCTCCGACCCACCGCTGCAGCTTGAGAGCTGCCACTCGAAAGTCCAACCCACGTTGTTAAGGCGTCTTTGGAGCTAGAACCGCCAAAACAACTTCGGATTTGGCGTTTTTGGTGCCAAAAACGCCCAGGGGGTCAGGTCACGACGTAAGCGCGGACTGGGAACGAAGCCCCTCCCACCCACGCGATCGGCACGGCGTGCAGCCTTCCCCCGCTCGCCGGCACGGCCGCGAGGTTTGTCATGTGCTCACAGATCGGTATCCCCGCGCCCAGCAGCTTGGTGTGCGCCGGTCGGGAGGGATCGCTGACGTCGTCGATGTTCAGCGAGTCGACCCCGACGAACAGAACACCGGAACGTACGAGCAGGTCGCAAGCATCAGCTGTGAGAAACGGGTTTGGGCCGAAGTATTCGGGCGTCCCCCAAAACCGTGAGAAGTCGGTCCGGATCAAGACGGCCCGGTAGCGCAGCTCAACGCCGGCAAGCGCCTCCGGACCTATGGCTCGCTCCCCCTCGCTGCAGTCCACCACCACCGTTTCGAGGTCCGCCAGGCGTTCCAACGGCAGCCCCGCCAGATCTGTGCCGCCTCGAAACCGATGGATGGGCGAGTCGACATACGTTCCCGTGTTCCCGCAGAGGTGGAGCGAAGCTATGTGGAACTCCGCGCGACCCTGGTAGCGCTCGGCGGAGTCGTCATAGGAAAAGATCACCGATACGACCGGCTCGGGCAGGCCCGGATACGTCTTCATCCCGGCCACGACCGGGTGAGAGACCTCGATGAAGCGCGGCACAGCCCAATTCTGAGACCAACATTGAGACCAAAACGAGACTGCGCCTGAGACCAAATCGATAAGACGCTGCCGCCATCAACTCCAACAGGAGGGCAGCAAATGAGCGTTTGGTCACGGGTGAGGATGCTGTTCAACGCCGAGGTGAGCAGCACCCTTGATGCGGCGGAGGACCCGCGCACGGTCCTCGACTACGCGTACAACCAGCAGCAGGAGCTGCTCATGACCCTGCGGCGCGGGCTCGTGGATGTCGCCACGGCCAAGCAGCAGCTCGAGCAGGAGGCGAAGCGGCTAGAGCAGCGCATCCCGCAGCTCGACGACCAGGCTCGGCGGGCCGTCGCCGCAAACCGCGAAGACCTGGCGAGGGTGGCGATCGAGCGGAAGTGGCTGGCCGCCAATGAGATCGAGGGCCTGAACAAGCAGATCGCCGAGGTCGACGCCGAGAAGCAGCGGCTTGCCGGCCAGGAGCGCCAGCTCCAGGGCCGGGTAGAGCAGTTCCGCACGCACCGCGAGGTCGTGGTCGCGCGCTACACCGCGGCCGAGGCGGAGGTGCGCATGAAGGAGTCGCTTGCCGGCGTCAGCGGCGAGCTCGCCGAGCTCGGCATGGCGGTCGGCCGCGCCGAGGAGAAGGCCGAGCGCCTCCAGGCGCGCGCGCGTGCGATCGATTCGCTGGTCGACCTCGGGTCGTTCCCGCCGGTCGGCGGCGGAGATTTCGTCGAGGCAGAGCTCCTGCGCATCACGGTCTCGAAGGAGATCGACGAAGAGCTCGAGCGCATCAAGAAGGAGACGGCAAAGCAATGACCACCGCAGAACACCTCACCTCCCCGGATGGGAAGTGGTACTGGGACGGCGTCGACCAGGCATGGAAGCCGAAGCATCCGGCCCCCGCGCCGGTGGCGCCGAGTCAAGAGCCCAAGAAAGAACCGGCGATGAAAGGGCTCAGCTCTTTCGCCGGCGAGGTTCGCTCGGAAGACCTCGCGTACGGCCAGACCGTCCTGGTCTGGGGGCGCTGGATCCTGATCGGCACCGGGCTGCTGCTGAGCTTCTGGAGCCCGAAGGACCTGATGACGTTGCAGGTCCAGCTCGCCGCGATCATCGCGCTGGCTTTTGGGAACTTCTACCTGCACGTGCAGTTGCTGCGCGGCCATCCGGCGCTCGACAACGTCGTCTACGCCGCCAGCCTGGCGGACATAACGGTCGTCACCGCGCTGGTCGTCGTCCAGAACGGCTACCCGTCGCCGGTGTTCATCTTCTACTTCGCCGCCATCGTCGGCATCTCGGTCGCGTTTCCGACCTGGATGACCGCCGGCTACACCGCGCTCGTGATCGGAGCCTATGGGCTGATCTGCGTGTCGACGGCGCCGGTCGGAGACATGCCCGCCGTCTTCACACGCCTCTTGATGATCGGCGCGGTCGCGCTGTGCGGAAATCTCTTCGCCCGCAGTGAAGCCAAGCGCCGCGCCGACGCGATCCGCATCCACAACGAGATGCTCGACGAGGTCGAGCAGTCAACTGGCGCGGGCAGCGCGTCCTTACCCGGCTCTGCCGGCCAGAAATCCGCATTCGCAGGAGGAACACAGAATGCCGTCCCAACCGCGTGAAGTCCGAACCGCAAAGCAGGCCGAGCAGGAAGACCTGTTCTTCGGCCAGAGCGTGATCCTGTGGGCGCGTTGGAGCGTGATCGTCGCGGGCATCGTGCTCGTGCTCTGGACCTCGAGCGACGTCGCGCTTCTCACCCGCACTATGCCTTTCTTCCTCGTACTGATGGCCGTGAACTTCTTCCTGCACGGCCGCTACGTGATGGGCAGCCCGCTCAACCGCTTGGTGGTGACGGTGGCCAGCGCGGTCGACCTGATCCTGATCACCGCCATCGTGGTCTTCTGGCCCGGAACGCCCGGCATGAACAACCAGTTCTTCGTCCTCTACTTCCCGGTCGTGTTCGCGTTCGCCCTCGTGTTCACACGCAAGATTGAAGCTACGTATACGGCGCTGGCGATCGTCGCGTACGCCGCAGCCTGCTTTCTGACCGGTACCGTCCAGACCGAGAACGACTACAAGGTTCTCGTCATGCGCGCGATCGTGATCGCCGCGCTCGGATTCCTCGGCAACTACTACTTCCGCATCCAGCGTGACCGGCTCGCCCGCCTGTCGAAGAGCGAGGGCGCCGCCTGAGATGGGGATCGCGGACCGGCTAAAGGTCCTACTGGCGAAGGGCGCGAACGTCGCGCTCGCGCCCGCGCCAGATCCGCGGGTCACACACCAGACCACGCATCAGAAGCAGCGCGCTCTGCTCAACCAGGTGATCAAGGCGACCAGAGAAGTGACGACCGCGAAAGAACGCCTGAAGGCGACGGCCGACGACGTGCGCGCAAAGCTGCCGGCGATGGAGGACCAGGCGCGCAACGAGCTGCGCCTCGGCCATGAGGCTGCGGCGCGCGTGGCGCTGCAGCGACGTCAGGTGGTGGCCAACGAGCTGGCGACCCTCGAACGCCAGCTCGCGGAGGTGGAGAAGGAAGAAGCCGCGCTGATCATCATCGAGCAGCGACTGTCGGGCCAGATCGAAGCCGTCGCCGCGCGTCAGGAAGTGATCAAGGCGCGCTACAGCGCGGCCGAGGCGCAGGTCCGGATGAACGAGGCGATGACCGGAGTGTCGCAAGACTTCGCCGACCTGACGGCGGCGCTTCAGCGCGCCGAGCAGACGACCGAGGCCATGCAGGCGCGGGCCACCGCCATCGACCGCCTGGTCGAGGAAGGCGACCTCGAATCGATCGGTCTGGCGACGGTACCGGACGCCGCCGCCGACGACGACGTCGAGCGCCGGCTCAACGCCCTGCGGGAGCTCGGTTAGAAGTCGAGAGGACGTCGATCCTGCTGGCGACGAGCTCGAAGCCGTGGTGCAGCCGGCGGTAGTACGTCGGCCGCGAGAGATGAAGCCTCTCCATGATCACCTCGTGGCTGCCTGCCTTCTTGACGTAGTAGTCGAGAAGCAGATGACCGGCCTCCGCGTCGCGCGGCGAAGTCGACGTGGCGAGCTCGCCGATGACGTCGATGAGCAGCTCGCGGAGCTCGTTCGCGGCGGAATCTCCTTTCGAGACGACGGAAAGCTGCGCCAGCGGGCTGCGGCCCAACGCCTCCGGCGTCCCCAGGTCGTCCAGCGCGGCCCGCACCAGCTGCTCACGCGCAGTGCTGTCCGGATCGAGCGTCCACTTTTCCGGGACTGCGGCTTCTGGGATGACCACGTACGGCTCGATGACCGCCGCGGGCAGACCGGCCCTCAGCAGCCGGCCCATGAGCCAGCTGAGCATCGTCGCGGCGATGATCGCGCCGGTCCACAAGGACGCCGACCAGTCGGTGCCCGCCGGTCGCAGGGACAGGTCGAGCATGTAGGCGAAGGCGAAGGTGCCACCGACGATCGCGGTGAGGGAGGCCGACGGGCGGCCGGGTCGTCGCGACGCCCACACCAGGAAGCCATCGGCTACGAGGCCGGTAACCACCGGGACAGGCAGCAGGTAGAAGTTGCCTTTGGTGATCGTGACGAAGAGACCGTTGACCGTGAACACGAACGTGAGCGATCCCGGGCGCAGACGAAACGCGCTGTTCATCAGCAGGCCGGTGCCCGCGAGGATCGCCGCCTGTGCGAGCAGCGACGCCATGCCGAGGTTCTCGCGCACCCAGCTCAGCGCCTGGCCCCGGAACTGGTAGTCGGTTGCCGGCCATGGATCGATCAACGGGTGGGCAAACTGCGTAGCGAACGTCACCGACGAGAGCAGAAGCGTCACCGACATCAGCGCGATCGGCGTCGCCACGGACTCGCCTCGCCGTGTGGCCGCACGCAGCGGACCGCTCACAACGACCGCCGCCGCGGCGAACTCGACCAGGTGCGGTGGCGTGAAGAGGGCTTCGAGCCCAAGACCGCCAGAGCCGAAGGCCGGCGTCCACAGGGAGTCGTCGATGAGCCATGCGGCGCCGAAGACAAGCGTCGCCGCGAAAGTTCCGGTTTCTCCGTCCGGCAACGCTCGATTCCATGCGCGCCCCGACGCCAGACCTGAAGCGAAGCCGGCGAAGAGATAAACGGTGAGCAGCGACCACGCGATGATCACGATCGTTTTGCCGGCGGTCGCCATGGATGCGATGACCTCGCCGGGCTGGTGCACGTAGCCATAGGCGACGACGTACGCGCCGAGGACGAAGCCGGTCGAGAGGACGACGACCACCGCGTCGACGATGCGCGGCTCCTCGATCACGCGCCGAATCGGTCTCACACTCCCACCTGGGCGCAAACGATAAGCCCGACGCTTAACAAAGTCGACCGGTCAATTCAGCGGGGCATGGCGTCGTTGAGCGCGAGTACGAACGCGACCGCGGGACGTGCCACCAGCAGGACCAGCAGCCACTCATAGCTCGCCGTGTTTGCGAACACCAGGGCTGCGAGCGCGGCCGTGAAGACGCTCACATCGATCAGCCCTGCCGCAGCCCATGTGACGCGGCCAGGACGAAAGGCTGGGCCCGCACGCGCCTGATCAGGAGTCCGACGTGGAAGGCGGTGAACACAAACGCGAAGCCGGCGCCGATGCGGATCGTGACGCTCGCTGATCCGATGCTGTCGTTGAGAGGCAGCGAGATCAACGCGATCAAAGCGCTCGCAAGAGCCATTTCCGGGATCTGCCTCTGGCGGTAGGCCATCAGCGCCGAGGTCTGACCATCGCGCCGGATGGCAGCGATCGATCCGGAGAAGCCTACGAGCGTGACGCTGAGGCCGGCGATCGAGAAAAGAAAACCGGTCTGCGGCAAACGCTAAGGCTGCGGGGACGCAGCCGTGAACTTGTTGGTCACGCCTTGCTCGGCGTGGATCACGTGCATCACCGCGTTGATCAGCGCGAGGTGCGAGAACGCCTGCGGGAAGTTGCCGAGATGCCGGCCGCTGTGCGGGTCGATCTCCTCCGCATAGAGCTGGAGCGGACTGGCGTATGACAGCAGCTTCTCGCACAGCTCGCGCGCGCGGTCGAGCTCATCGATCTCACACAGCGCCGACACGAGCCAGAAGGAGCAGATCGTGAAAGTCCCTTCCTCGCCCTCGAGCCCGTCGTCGGTCTCCTCCGTGCGGTAGCGCAGCACCATGCCGTCGACCGTCAGCTCGTCCGCGATCGCGAGGACGGTCGCGCGCACGCGCGGATCATCGGGCGGCAAAAACCGCACGAGGGGGATGAGCAAAACCGACGCGTCCAGCGACTTCGCGCCGTAGTGCTGCACGAACACCCCGCGCTCGTCGACGCCGTGCGCCAGGATGTCGGCCTTGATCTCGTCCGCGATGGCCTGCCAGGTTTTGGCGAGATGAGCATCGCCGTGCATCTCCGCCAGCCGCGCGCCCCGGTCGAGCGCAACCCAGCACATCAGCTTCGATGACGTGAAGTGCTGGGGCTCGCCTCGCACCTCCCAGATGCCTCGATCCGGCATCTTCCAGCTGTCGATCGCGCACTCCACCGCGCGTTTCAGGATCGGCCACACCACCTCCGGCAGGTAATCGCGCGACTTCGTGTGGAGATACACGGAATCCAGGACCGCGCCCCAGACGTCGTGCTGCTTCTGCGCATAGGCGGCGTTACCCAGGCGCACGGGACTCGAAGACTCGTAGCCGCTGAGATGGTCGAGCGTCTTCTCTGTGAGCTCGTGCTCGCCGCCGATTCCGTACATGATCTGCAGGTCCTTCTTGCCCGCGGCGACGTCGGCGATGAAATAGAAGAAGTCGTTGGCCTCGCGATCGAATCCGAGCGTGTAGAGCCCCCACAGCATGAAGGTCCCGTCGCGGATCCACGTGTAGCGGTAGTCCCAGTTGCGCTCACCGCCGATCGTCTCCGGGAGCGAGGTCGTGGCCGCGGCCAGCAACGCCCCCGTCGGGCTGTAGGTCAGCCCCTTCAGCGTGAGCGCGCTGCGCTGCAGGAAGCTCTGCCACGGATGCTCCGGGAAGTCGCCCCGGTTGATCCACTCGCGCCAGAACTCGGCCGTGCGCTCGACACGCATGAACGCTTCCTCGACGTTGGCCGGCGCCGGATGCTCTGCCCAGTGCTCCTTGCTCGTGGAGTGGCGTGACCTCGGCCACACCATGGCGACGTACGCGCGCTCACCTTGCCGCAGCACTTTCGTCGCATGGGCACCGGGCCCTTCGAATCCCATTCGCAGGTCGGTGACGAGGCGGATTGGGACCTCTTCTTCGCCGCCGCTTGCGATCGCTTCGTTGTAGCCGTGCCCCGCGTACTCCCATCGGGCGCCGGTCTGGCCGTAGTCGAAGACGGGTTGGCAGTCGAGGCTGAGCTCGACGGTCCCGACCACGCAGCGCGCGGTGCGAAGCAGGATGTGCTCGGCCTCGTAGTCGGACGGCGGACGGCGGTACGTCCCCGAGCGCCGCTGGCTGTGGTACCAGGGGCCGATGCACATGGCGTCACGGACGATCAACCAGCCCGTGCGTGTCCGCCACGTGGTCTCGAGAACGAGCGTGCCGGGCAGATAGCGCCGGCCGGCCGGAACCGAGACGCCGCTCGGACCGAACCGAAACGAACCCGCCGCCCGATCCAGCATGGCCGCGAACACGCTGTGGCCGTCGGGCCGGGGCAGGCACATCCACTCCACCCGCCCACTCGGTGCGATCAGGCAGTTGACCTCGCAGTCCGACAGGAAGGCGTACTCGGCGATGGGCGGGAATGGGCTCGCCACGCGCGGCGCGGCGGCTTGCGGCCCGATGCCGGTGACGGTGTGAAAACCGTCGCCGTTGACAGCGGGTGCGATGGACTGGCCGAGGTCGGACGGGCGCGCCTTTCGAGCCATCTGCAGCTCCCCTACCGAGAGGATATTCCGGTGAGCGCGGCTCGGATGCGCTCGAACACCTCGTCTGTGGTGCCCACGCCGTCGACGGTGTGGATCATCAGCCCTTGCTTTCGATAATGATCGAGCACCGCCTCGGTGAGCTTGTGGTATTCGCGCATCCGCTCCTCGATCGACGCCCGGTTGTCATCCGTGCGGCCCTCGAGCGCTGCGCGGTGCAGGAGCCGGTCGACCAACACACTCTCGGGCACTTCGAGGGCGACGATGAAGTCGACCCGGTGTCCCTCGCCGGCGAGCATCGCGTCGAGAGCCTCGGCCTGCGCCACGGTGCGGGGAAACCCGTCGAGCAGCGCACCCACGCCCTGCTCTGCCTCCGGCAGCCGGCTGCGGACGATGTCGACGATCAACCGGTCGGGGACCAGGTCACCCGCGTTCATGATCCGCGCCACCTCCTTGCCGAGGGCCGTGCCCTTTGCAACCTCCGAGCGCAGGATGTCGCCGGTCGAGAGGTGGTTGAGGAAGAGCTCCTTTTCGAGCCGCGCGGCCTGCGTGCCTTTGCCGCTCCCTGGCGGGCCGAAGATGATGCCGATCATGCGGGCAGACGTATCTTGCGCCGCCAGCGGCCCCAAGTCTTCTGGTGCTCCGCCAGCAGCTCCTCGATGGCCGGGTCCGGCCCCGCCGCCTCTCCCTCCTCGCTCAGCGCGAGCCAGCGCCGCGTGATCTCGACGTAAAGATCGGCTTCGGTCCATCCCGGCAGCTGCCGCAGCACGTTGTGCCGGCGAATGGCCGCCGCGATCGGATGGTAGACGTGGTCGTACCAGCTGGCAGCAGCATCCTGCAGCGACACGTCGTGGTGTTGCTCGAGAGAAAGGAAATAGCGGTGACCAAGGATGTGCTGGAGGATCTCGTCGTAGCGGCCGAGTCGGCTGCACTCGAGCCGCGCCTCGGGCCGCGTCCGATGCAGTTGCGTCACGTCCAGGAACGCGGCGTATTCCGCGGCCTTCAGCATGGCTTCGGGATCGACATCGGGAGAGAGCGGGGCCCGGGTGCGCACGTTGATGACACGTGCGTTGATCGTGGGCCGGCCGAGATTGCGCGCCACCGAGACGCGGTGATGCCCGTCGATCACGTAGTAGTTCTCGTCGACTTTGTAGACGTCGATCGGCGGCAGCTCGTCTCCCTCGACCATCGCCTGGTAGATGCGCGTCCATCGCTCGCGCATGCGGCGGTTGATGGGCAGGAAGCCTGGGTCGAAGTCGCCGGACTTGAAATCGGGCGCGGCCGAGCCGACGATGCGATCGACAGGGATCTCCTGCACCCCGCCGAAAGAGCGTCCCTCGAATCCGGCTGCGCGGAGCAGAGGTTCGATGGAGCGCAGGCGCTGGGCGCGCCCGGTGAGGATGGTGCGAAGGCTGCGCCGAAACGCGCGTGCGCGGGCAGCATCGAAGTCCTGGATCGCGCGGATGCGCTCGATCCCGCTCACGGCGACCCGAGGCTAACCGGTGCTTCTAGAGAAGCGCTTGCTCGCTTTCGGCGTCGAAAAAGTGCATGCCGCGAGTGTCGAGGCCGAGCCGGACGCGGTCTCCCGGCGCCACGCTCATCCGCGGATCCACGCGAGCGGTGACCTGGTCGCCACCGACGCTCCCGTAAAGGAACTGGTCGGAGCCGAGGCGCTCGACCACGTCCACCTTCATGTCCAGCACCGGGGAGCCGTCCGTGATGCGGTCGGTGATCGATTCCGGGCGGAATCCGATCGTCCCCTTCTGGGCGCTCACGGCCTTGGGGAGATGCACCTCGAAACCAGACGCCTTGGCGGTACCGCCGTTACTCAGCGTGGCAGGTACGAAGTTCATCGTCGGCGTGCCGATGAATCCGGCGACGAACAGGTTGGCCGGGTGGTCGTAGATGTCTCCCGGTGTTCCGACCTGCTGCAGGATGCCGCCGTTCATGATCGCGATCCGGTCGCCCATCGTCATGGCCTCGACCTGGTCGTGCGTCACGTAGATGAACGTCGTCTGCAGGTCGCGGTGCAGCTTCTGCAGCTCGACGCGGGTCTGGCCGCGGAGCTTGGCGTCGAGGTTGGACAGCGGTTCGTCGAGCAAGAACACCTTGGGGCTGCGCACGATGGCGCGGCCAAGCGCGACACGCTGGCGCTGTCCGCCGGACAGGGCGCGCGGCTTGCGCTTCAAGAAGTTGTCGAGGCCGAGGATGCGCGACGCGTTGCGCACACGCTTGTCGATCTCGTCCTTCTTCATTCGCTGCATCTGCAGCGGGAACGCCATGTTGTCGTAGACCGACATGTGCGGGTAAAGCGCGTAGGACTGGAAGACCATCGCGATGTCGCGGTCTTTGGCAGCGACGTTGTTGACGACGCGATCGCCGATGAGGATGCGCCCTTCGCTGATCTGCTCGAGTCCTGCAAGCATGCGCAGCGCGGTCGACTTGCCGCAGCCGGAAGGACCGACCAGGACCATGAACTCGCGGTCCTGGATCTCGACGTTGAAGTCCTTGACGACCGTTACGTCCGCCGTATAGCGCTTGACAACGTGGTCGTAAGTTACTGACGCCATCTTTTCCCTATCCCTTCATATCCAGGAATCACATTCGCCCGTCCAGGAAACAATTCTATTTACCTCCTCGTAATGTGCAAATCGGGGTCGCTGACGCTGGCCGTCGACTTGCGAACGACGAGCGTGGTGCGCAGCGGACGCGGCGAGTCGACGGATTTGCCGCCCATCCACTGGATGAGGATTCGCGCCGCGACCTTTCCCTTCTCGACGATCGGCTGACGCACGGTCGTAAGCGGCGGGCTGGTCCAGGCGGACGCAGGGATGTCGTCGAACCCCACGACGGACAGCTCGACGGGCACCCGCAGTCCCGCGGACTCGGCCGCGTGCAACACGCCGATGGCTGCCATGTCGCTCATCGCGAGCAGGCCCGTTGGCCGGCCCCTGCCCGTCGGCAACGACTCAAAGGCGCGGATGCCGGCCGCGACTGAGATGCCCGCGACGACGGTGGTGGGCTCGGGTGCACCGGCCGCATCGAGGGCCTTGCGATAGCCGGCGAGCCGGCGAGCGGCCGAAGGCGTCGGCCGCTTCTGGGCGCGCACCGGTGGCAGGGCGAGGATCGCGATCCTGCGGTGGCCAAGGTCCAGAAGGTGAGCCGCCGCGGCTTCGGCGCCACCCTCGTCGTCGATGTTCACCGCAGGATGAGCGACCGATGCCTCCGAGTCGACCATCACGTTCGGGATTCCGATGCGTTCGAGCACCCGCACAGCACTGTCCTCCGGACTCAGACCGAGGCTGATGAAGCCATCGACCGATGCCTGCCGGATCGCGTGCTCGAGAGATCCGTCGAGCGGCGGGACGAGCAGCAGCGTGAGGTCGTGCTCGTCGCACTGCTCGCCGAGACCCTGGATCAGCTCGCTCACGAAGGGGTTCCCGAAGACCGTCGACAGCCGCTGCGGGATAAGCAGCCCGATCGTGCCGCTGCGCTTGGTCGACAGCGCCCGCGCAGCGGGATGCGGCGTGTAGCCGAGGTCGTGCGCGACGCCGAGGACGCGCTCGAGCGTGGCCTGACCCAGGCGCTCGGGATTGTTGAATGCGAAGGAGACGGCCGTCTTCGAGACGCCGGCGGCCGACGCCACGTCAGCGATGGTGACCCGGGACACCCAACATGGCTCCAGGCACTTCGGCGATTCTCCCCCAGAAGATCCCCACGAAGTCAGAGGCTTCGCCTGCGACTTCGCGCGGACCCCTATCGCTTAAACCGTTTTAGTAAACCGGTTTGCGCCGATCCTATGCGCTGCCGGGCGCGCTGTCAAGCTCCGTCTTTGGCTGGCGCCGGGTCACGTGCGCCTTGCCACTCTTCGGATCCCAGTCGAGCTCGGCATCTTCCACGAGGAGGGCCTCGAGGAAGCTCTCGGCCGTCTCGCCGCCCGGCGGACCATCCACGCGCGGCTCCGCGTCCACTACACCTTCTCCATCTCGGTGATCACGCGTATCAGCGCGGGATCGACCTTGGGTGTGCGGTCGTCGGCCGCGAGACCGTTCTGCTCCTGCTCGACGTCGGTGAGCTGCGTGTAGCAGAAGCCCTGGACCGGTCCGGGCTGCATGAGCGCGGCGACGAGCGCTCTGTACTCGTCCACGAGCTGGTCGCGGTCGCCGACCTCGTGGTAGCCCCAACCCGTCGATCCCTTGAACCGCAGGCCACCGAACTCGGTGACGAGCAGCGGCTCGCCGCGATAAGAGAATCCCGGATCGTACGGGTCGTGGCCTTCCGCCCTGGCGGTCAGCGCGGTGTCGAGCGAGCGGAAATGCTCGGCGAGCTCCGTCGGCTGCGAGTAGTCGTGGATGGTGCAGAGATCGGTCAGCGCCTGCTGCCATCCGTCGTTGGAGACGACGGGCCTGGAGGAGTCGAGCTCGCGAGTCATGCGGTAGAGACGAACGAGGAGGTCGTCGCGCACCGCGGTGTCGATGTCCCCGAGGCCGAAGCTCTCGTTGGCCGGGACCCACGTGACGACACACGGATGGTGGCGGTGGAGACGGACCACCTCGGCCCACTCGCGCATCAGGCGGTGCTCCGCCTCGGCCGTGTGCTGGTGGAAGCTCGGCATCTCCGACCAGACGAGAAAGCCGAGCCGATCCGCCCAGTACAGCCACCGCGGGTCCTCGACCTTCTGGTGCTTGCGCGCGCCGTTGAAGCCGAACGCCCGCGCGAGCTCGATGTCGGCTTTGAGCGCCTCATCGCTCGGCGCGGTCATCAAGCCGTCGGGCCAGTAACCCTGGTCGAGGATCAGGCGCTGCACGATCGGCTCTCCGTTCAGCCACACCCGGCCGTCCTTCGTCTCCACCTTGCGCAATCCGAAGTAGGTTTCGACGCGGTCGTCGCCGAGCGTGATCTCCACGTCGTAGAGGGCCTGCGGCCAGGGCGCTCGCTCGCTCAGCTGGATCTCGCCGTGGCTGGTTCCTGACCAGCGGCCGACGACGCGCCCATCGAGCTTGACCTCAATCGCGGCCTCCCCGTCCGCGTCGAGCTCAACCGCGAGCGAGCCGGCGTCAAAGTCCGGCACCAGCCTGACGCCGCGGACGTGCCGCGCCGGCAGCGGCTCGAGCCAGACGGTCTGCCAGATGCCGGTCGTCGGGGTGTAGAAGATCCCTTCGGGCTTTTCCGTCCAGTGCTGTTTGCCGCGCGGGACGGTCTTGTCCGCGAGCGGATCGTCGGCGCGCACCACGAGCACGTTGCCGGTGCGGCGCGCGACCGCCGTGATGTCGGCGGTGAACGGCGAGTGGCCGCCTTCGTGGCGCAGGACCTCGACCTCGTTCACCCAGACCGTGGCGCGGTAGTCGACGGCGCCGAAGTGCAGGTGCAGGCGCTCGGCGTCGGGCGTGTCGAAGGTCCGCCGGTACCAGACGACATCGCCAGGCAGCTCGCGGATCCCCGAGAGCCTGGATTCGGGGCAGAACGGGACCACGATCGTGCGGTCGTAGGCCGGCGTCGTGCCCGTGGCGAAGTCCCACTCGCCGTTCAGGTTCTGCCACTCGGGCCGCCGGAAGGCCGGCCTTGGGTACTCGGGACGGGGTACCAATCGGCCGCCTCCTCACTTCGTCTGCGCGTTTGTCCGCCTTATCAGGCCTTTTGCCGGCTCAGACTCCCGGATAGGCGCGCCAATCCGGGGTTGTGCCACGCCCTAGGCGAACGTTCGCTTTCGACGCATAATACCCGGAGCGTGAGGGAGCGGACCGGTTCCCGGCATGTCTCGGTCAAGGACGTGGCGGCGCGCTCGGGCGTGAGCTTCCAGACCACGAGCAAGGTCCTGAACGGGGGCGGGTCGGTCTCGGAGCTGACCCGAGCCCGCATCCTGCAGGCCGCGAGCGACCTCGGCTACGTGCCCAACCTCCAGGCGCGAAGTCTGGTCATGCAGCGCACCCAGACCATCGGCGTGATCACCAGCGACTTCAGCGACCACAACCTGAGCAGGGTGCTGGTCGGGGCGGAGCAGGAGGCTCGGCGGCAGGACTACGGCGTGATCGTGAGCAGCATCGAGCCCGAAGGGTCCGGAACCGAGTACGCGCTGCCCGCGATGATGGAGCGCCGCGTCGACGGCATCCTGCTCGCCGCACCGCAGCTCGAAGAGGACATGGCCCTGGAGCACGTGCTTGACCGCCGTGTTCCCGCGGTAAGCCTCACGCCGGTGCCGGGCGGGGGCGTGTCCATGGTCGGCGTCGACGACGTCGAGATCGGCGCGATCGCCACCCGACATCTCCTCGAGCGCGGGCACCGGGCCATCGCCGTGGTGACCGGCGTGCGTGGCCGCCACGACACGGAGAAGCGCCTCCGCGGCTACCGCGAGGCGCTCCAACGCGCCGGCGTCGCGTTCGACGACCAGCTCGTCGAAGAGGGCGGACGCGACAGCGACGGCGCCATGCGTGCCACGCAACGTTTGCTTGCCCGCCGGCCGGACATCAACGCCGTCTTCGCGCAGAACGACATGCTGGCCGTGGGCGTCCTGGCCGCGTTGCGCAACGCCGGGCGCCGCGTACCCGACGAGTGCGCGGTCGTCGGGTGTGACGACATCGACATCGCGCCCTACACCGCGCCACCGCTGACGACGATCCACGTGCCGTTCTATGAGATCGGATCCGAGGCGATGCGCCTCCTGCTGGGCGCGGTCATGGACGGCGCGGCGACCGAGCGGGGGGTCGTCCTGCCGGTCCGCCTCATCGTCCGCGGGTCAACCGGTCAGGGAGCGGCGCGTTAGGTCCCTCGGACGAGCGTGCCGGCCACGTGGTCGTAGAACGGATCACCGGGCTGGATCGAACCTCGCTCGACCGGCCGGCGGATCGCCGCCGATTTGTAGAGGGCGGTGATGAATTCGATCGTTGGGCGCATGTCCGCGGCCGACGCGGGCGGCCTGCGCCCCGCAGAGATCGCGTCCAGGAAGTCGTCGTACTGCGCCGAGTGCACACCCGGCACGTCCGGCGGGATAGCCTTCCATGCCTCGAGCACGTCCATCGCATCCGGCGCCGGGGTGCAGCGCCAGTCGGCGTTGCCGTATGCGTAAAGGCAAGCGACCTCAAAGGTCGCGCGCTGGAAATCGAAGCGCAGCCTGGTCTCCTCGTGCGGGGAGCAGACGCTGTTGACCACACTGGCGAGCGCGCCGCCTGGAAACCGCACCGTGGCCAGCGAGACGTCCTCGACGGCGATCTCGTGGTCGAGCGTGGCGACCGTGGCGTCGACCGACTCCCAGTCGCCCAGAAGCCACAACGTCAGGTCGATCGCGTGGATGCCCTGCCCCATCGTCGCCCCGCCGAGCTCGGTGTCCCACCGTCCGCGCCATGGAGCCGAGTAGTAGACCGCGTCGCGATACCACGTCGTCTGGCAGAGCGCGAGCAGGGCGCGACCGGCGATGCCGCTGGCGGCCAGCCTTTTCAGGTGCTTGGCCGCGGATCCAAACCTCCACTGCACGACGCTGGCGCACCATCGGCCGGAGCGCTTCTCGGCCGCCTCGATCCGGTCGAGCTCGGCGAGCGAACCACATAGAGGCTTCTCACAGAACACCGCCGCGCCTGACTCGAGCGCTTCGATCGCCAACCTTGCGTGCGTGCCCGGCGGCGTGCAGACGTGCACGATGTCGGGCCGCTCGGCCTCGAGCAGCTCACGCAAGGTCGGGTAGGTCCGCGCGATCGATTGCGTGCCGGCAAAGCCGGAAAGCCGTCCCGCGTCAACGTCCGTCGCCGCCACCAGCTCGACCCGGTTGCCCGCGGCGCGGACGGTGCGCGCGTGCTCGGAGGCGATGCCGCCGGTGCCGACGATGGCGGCGCGTAACGTCACCGCGTCATTTGCGGTTAAGAACGGTCAACTGCAGCATTGCTTCCTTCATCATTCTCGGCCGTGCCGCCGCTTCGCCTGCTCCAGATAGGTCTCGGGCCACACGGCCGAAATTGGGCCCGCCAGGTCGTGCCGAACATCCCCGAGGTCGAAGTCGTCGCCTACGTCGACAAGGACCCTTACGCGCTGGACGCCGTCAAGGCGGAGGCGAAGGTGCCGGCGGACCGCTGCTTCGAGTCGCTGAAGGAGGCGATCACCGAGACACAGCCTGAAGCCGTCCTCAACACCACCGCGCTCCCGGCCCACGTCGCGACCACCAGGCTCGCCCTCGAGGCCGGCCTCCACGTGATGGTCGAGAAGCCGTTCGCACCGAGCCTTGCAGAGGCGCAGCAGCTCGTCGAAGAGGCCCGAGTGCGCGACCGCATCCTCATGGTTAGCCAGAACTACCGGTTCTTCCCTGCCCCACGCACCATCGCCGCAATGGTTCATGAATCCGATCTCGGCAAGCTCTTCGAGGTCAGCATCGACTTCCGGCGGTACTCGACGGCCGGCCCCAACGGACGCGGCCGGCATCACCTCGAGGAGCAGCCGCTGCTGGTCGACATGTCGATCCACCACTTCGACCTTCTCCGGCTGATCCTCAGCCGCGAACCGCAGCGGATCTACTGCGAAGCCTGGAACCCCGAGTGGACCTCGTTCAGCGGGCCGTCGGTGGCGGTCGCGTCGATCGTGTTCGAAGGCGGCGTCGTCGTCAGCTATCGCGGCAGCTGGATCAGCGCCGCGCCCGTCACGCCGTGGGCGGGCGACTGGCGGATGGAGTTCGAGAACGGCGACATCGTATGGACGAGCCAGGCCGACAGCGACCCGTCACAGGATCGAGTCGTCGTCACCCCGCGTGGCGGCGAATCGCGGACGATTTCGCTCCCCGTCGCCACTCGCACCGGAGGGTTCGGCACGCTGACGGAGTTCGTCGCCGCGATTCGCACCGGGCGTGAGCCCGAGACATCGGGCCGGCACAACCTCGGGACGATCGCGTTGATGGAGGCCGCTGTCGAGTCCGCGACGCTGCGCCAGCCCGTGACGATTCATCGCACCGGAGAAGCTGTCACGATCTGAGCGTGGCTCGCAGTCTCCGCGTGACCGTGTGGAACGAAAACGTTCACGAGCAGCGCGAGGAATCGGTCAAGAAGATCTACCCGAACGGAATGCACGCGCCCATCGTCGAGGGGATCAAGCGGCAGCTCGATGACGCGCACATCCGGGTTGCAACCCTGGATGAGCCCGACCACGGCCTGACCGACAAAATCCTTGCCGAGACCGACGTGCTCACGTGGTGGGGCCACGCCGCGCACGATCGCGTGAGTGACGCGATCGTCGACCGCGTCCAGGCGCGTGTGCTGGAGGGCATGGGCCTCGTGGTTCTGCACTCGGGGCACCATTCCAAGATCTTCCGGCGGCTCATGGGCACGACGTGCCATCTGCGTTGGCGCTCCGATCCGGGTGGGGAACGTGAGGTCGTGTGGACGGTGAACCCAGGCCATCCGATCGCGGCCGGCGTTCCGCAACCGATCGTCATCCCGGCTCAGGAGATGTACGGCGAATATTTCGACATCCCGCAACCCGATGAGCTGGTTTTCATCAGCTCCTTCGAGGGCGGCGAAGTGTTTCGCGGCGGGTGCTGCTTCACGCGCGGCGGCGGACGCATCTTCTATTTCGGACCAGGCGACCAGGAGTTCCCCGTCTATCACCAGCCGGAGGTGCAGCGCGTCATCGCCAATGCCGTGGCATGGTGCGCCGGCACGACCGAACCGAACGACAGCCCGACGACGCGGACCGCGAACAGCCGCCGAAACTGGTACGCGTGAAGCCCTTCGGCGAGATCGGGGCCGCCGTGGTCGGCACGGGCTTCATCGGAGTCGTCCACGTCGAGGCGCTGCGCCGGCTCGGCGTGCAGGTGCACGGTGTGGTCGGCTCGAGCCACGAGCGCGCACAAGCAAGATCTCGCGAGCTGAATCTTCCACCGGCGTACGAGAGCTTCGAGGCGATGCTCGCGGACGATCGCGTCGACGTCGTGCACGTGACGTCGCCGAATCACCTGCATCATCACCACGCGACCGCCGCTTTGCGCGCGGGCAAGCACGTGGTCTGCGAGAAGCCGCTAGCGATGAGCTCCTCCGAGTCCGCCGACCTGCTTCAGACCGCGGATCGCAGCGGGCTCGTCCACGCCGTCAACTTCAATCTGCGCTTCTACCCCATCTGCCAGCACGTGCACGGGCTGATCCGTGACCGCGAGATCGGCGACGTCCGTCTCATCTCTGGCCATTACCTGCAGGACTGGCTGCTGCTGGATACCGACTGGAACTGGCGGCTCGAGCCGGAGCTCGGAGGCGGCCTGCGCGCGGTGGCCGACATCGGCTCGCACTGGATGGACCTCACGTCCTATCTATGTGGCCGGCGGATCACCGAGGTCATCGCCGGCCTCGCCACCTTCATCACGAGACGTCGTGACCGCGAGATGACCACCGACGACGCGGCCACGATCATGCTGCGTTACGAGGGTGATGCGCGCGGCGCGTTCACCGTCTCGCAGGTGAGCGCGGGCCGCAAAAATTCGCTGGCCTACGAGATCGACGGCGCGACCTCGTCGGTCGCGTGGAACTCCGAACGTCCCGACGAGCTTTTCATCGGCCACCGGGGGCGGCCGAGCGAGGTTCTCCTGCGCGATCCTGCGATCCTCAACGACGAAGGCCGGCGCGCGACCTGGCTGCCGGGAGGGCACGCCGAAGGATTCGGCGACACGTTCAAGGCGCTGTACGCCGCGGTTTACGCAGCTGTCGCACAGGGCAAACCTGGGGCCGGCTACCCAACGTTCGCCGACGGACACGATTCCATGCTCGTGTGCGACGCGGTCGCGCGCAGCTCGCGCGAGCGGCGCTGGATCGAGGTGAAGAGATGAAGCTCGGATTTCTGACGGCCGCGTTTCCCGACCTGTCACTCGAGCAGATCGCCGCATGGGCGCAGGCAAACGGCTTCGAGGCGCTCGAGATCGCGTGCTGGCCGTCGAGCGGCGGCGAGGCGCGGCGCTACGCGGGGGTCTCGCACGTCGACGTCGACAACCTCGATCCCAAGCAGATACGCGAACTCATGCGCCGGCACGGCCTCGAGATCTCGTCGCTTGCCTACTACCCGAACAACCTCGACCCGGACGCCGACGCGCGCGCGGCGGCCAATGCTCATCTGCGCAAAGTCGTCGAGGCGGCGGAGCGGCTGGAGGTCGAAATCGTCGGCACGTTTGTCGGGCGGGATCAGCAGCGCTCGGTCGACGAGAACTTCAAGGACTTCAAGAAAGTGTGGCCGCCGCTCGTGCGTTTCGCCGCCCAGCATCACGTCAAGATCGCGATCGAGAACTGTCCGATGATCTTTTCGGGCGACGAGTGGCCGGGCGGGCGAAACCTTGCCTACTCGCCCGCGAACTGGCGCCGGATGTTCGAGATCATCCCCGACGACAACTTCGGGCTGAACCTCGACCCGTCACACCTCGTGTGGCAGATGATCGATTACGTTCGCGTCGTCCGCGACTTCGCGCCGCGCATCTTCCACGTCCACGCCAAGGACATGGAGATCGATCGCGACGGCCTCTACGAGCAAGGGGTGATGTCACTCGGCGTCGGATGGCAGGTTCCTCGTCTTCCGGGGCTTGGTGAGGTGCGGTGGGATCGCTTCATCGCGGCCCTTTACGCGATCGGCTACGACTGGGTCGTGTCGATCGAGCACGAGGACCGCAAGTTCGAAGGCAGCGTCGCTCTCGTCAAGCGCGGATTCCTCATCGCGCGCAACGCGCTCCGGCCGCTCATCGTCTAGAAGCCGCCATGAAGGCGGCGTACATTGCGGCCGCCACGACCGCCAGCACCGCCGGTGCCCAAGCCACGCCTGCCTCGGCGATGACGATCCCGATCGCTCCAGGACCAAGCGCGCCGCCGACCGAAGCCGCCGGATAGAGCCACGCCGTCGCGCGCGAGTCGCCCGGCCGTAGCTTCGCCAGCCAGACGATCCCGGTCGGGAAGATAGGCGCCATGGCAAGGCCAGCCGCCACGTAGGCGAACGGAGCCAGATGCCCGATCGTCGCGAAGCCGAGCGCGACCGTCGCGGCCGCGGACGCGATGAGCACGATCGTCCCCTCCCGGACAGTCGACGGCACCATAGCGATCAGCAGACGGCCGGTCACAAGCGCAAACCAGAAGGCCGACGTGAGCTTCGCCGCGCCGTCGGAGCCGAAGCCGACGGACTCGAGGTGCGAGGTCATCCATCCTCCGGTGCCGACCTCGAGCGCAACGTAGAGCATGAACGCGGCGACGAAGAGCATCACCAGCCGGCCCGGCCAGCGCGCCGCCTCGGTCTCGACGGGCACTCGGCCGGTGATCGCGAGAATTCCGGGCAGCAGCAGGAGCCATATCGCCGACGCGACCAGGAACAGAGCGGTGAAGTGCTCTGCCGCAAAGGCCGACACCAGGATCGGCCCAGCGACCGCACCAGCCGGGTAGGCGCTGTTCAGCGCGTTCAGCAGCGCTGCCCGCCGCCCGCCCTCGCTGTAGGCGACGACCTGGTTGACGCTCAGGTCGAGGCCCCCGAATCCAAGGCCGAAGATGAATACACCGCCGAGGAACTGAGACCAACCAGGGGCGACAGCGACAACCGCCAGGCCGAAGCTTGCGACGACGCACGAAACCGCGACTATGACCCGCGCCCGCAATCGCTCGATCGCTCGCATGGAGACCAGCACTCCAACGAGCGCGCCGATGTACTGGACGCTGATCGTCGCGCCCGCGACCGGAAGACTGACGTTGAAGCGCCTCGTCAGGTGCTCGAGAAGCGGTCCGTAGCCTGCGACCACCAGGCCCATCAGCAGGAAGACGACGGCCATCGAACCGATCGACAGCGGTCGGAGGATCACCGGCTCTCGTCGCATACTGGCTTTGATCAAGGATCAGAAACCGACCGGGGTCGGTTCGTACGCGGGCTGGGGCTCAGAGGAGGACGCGCAGGCGGCGCCTGCAAAGCCGGAGAGGATGGGCCCGGGCATGCTGCCATTTCTGCGCTCCAACGATCGCTGGTGGAAGGTGGGCATCGGCTTCTTCTGGATCCCGGCGATCATCGTCGTCATCACTGTGGAGGACTGGCTGCACCTGCCTCAGTCAGTGATGTGGATCTCGATTGGTGTGCTCTTCGTTGCCTTCATGGCCTATCTCCTGTTCGGGGAGTCGTCCTCCATGGATAGGCGGTAGGCAGGCGAAGCGATCGGACCGTCGAGCAACGGGTCTTTCGCTTCTCGCATCCAGTGCCATAGTCGATCGCTGAGCTCTTTCTCGATCTCGGCGACCTCGGGCCTGCCGGCAAGATTGTCGATCTCACCGGGATCCTGCTCGAGGTCGTATAGCTCGGTGAGGCTGGGCCGGTCCCGCGAGTAACGAAGCGGATCGGAGCGAAAGATCGGGCCTGCCTGGATATCGCCTGGAACCTCGACGGCGAACGATGCTTCGAAGTTGTGGATGAATTTGTGGCGCCGGCTGCGCACGCATCGCATCGGGTCGTAGTAGCTGTGAAATGTCTTCTCGGCGAAGATCAGCTCCCGTCCTTCGGCCAAGGTGTGCCCCTGCACGTGATCAGGGACGGGAACACCTGCAGCCGCCAGCAATGCCGGCAGCACGTCGATGTTGCTGACCATCTCGTCCTGGAGGCGTCCGCCGCTGACGCCGCCCGCGGGCCAGCGCGTGATCAACGCGACCTCGATGCCGGGGTCGTAGAGCGTGCATTTGGCGCGCGGCATGGCCAGCCCGTGATCGGTCGTGAAGACGACGAAGGCGTCGTCGAGCCGACCAGCCGTGTCGAGCTCGTCGAGGAAGCGCCCCGCGGCGGCGTCCATCGAGGTGATGGTCTGCTGCACCGCCGTCATCTCATCGCGCGCCTCGGCGATGTCGGGCAGGTAGACCGGGATCTCCAGTCCAGGCGGCGCCTTGCCCGCGGGCGGGTACGGCCGGTGCGTCTCGTCGAAGTTGACCTCGAGATACAGGCGGTTGTCGCCGGCGCGCTCGAGGACGTCGCCGAGCGCGGCCGATTCGGGATGGATCTTGGTGAACCCGAGTGTTTGCGGATACGGCGTCACGTGCTGGCCGACGAACAGATGTGATTCGAAACCGTTCGCGGCAAACACCGCGGCCGCGTGAGGCACGGCGAGGTCCCAGTCGAAACCGCGGTGCGCCAAGCCCATTACCCCGTTGTTGTGTGGGTACATGCCGGTCGCGAGGCTGGCCCGGCTGGGGCTGCACTGCGGCGCGGTGGCGAACGCGTTCGCGTAGCGGGTGCCGTCCGCCGCCAGCGCGTCCAGGTTCGGACTGACAACGCTCTGCCGGCCGTAGCAATGCAGGTGCCGGCCGATGTCGTGCGTCGTCATCACGACGACAACGCGAGCGGCTTTCATGCTCGGATAGTCCGGACTATCGCGGGTTTTCGAGCGCGGAAAGCGGCGTTAGTCCGGACTATCGCACCTGCGGGCGTTAGCCCTTGACCGAGCCGGCGGTCACACCTCGCACGAAGTAGCGCTGCAAGAAGATGAAGACCGCAAGCGGTAGCGACATCTGCAGCACCGCTGCGGCGGTCAGGAACTGCCAGCCTCCACCGAACGAGGTCGTCAGCTGCGCGATCACGACGGTGAACGGCCGGTACGGGCTCACTCCCAGGAACGTCAGGGCGACGAGGAGATCGTTCCAGATGCCGAGGAACACGAAGATCACCAGCGAGGCGATCGCCGGCAGCGTCATCGGCACAGCGATGCGCAGGAACCGCACGGCATGGCCGGCACCATCGACCTCGGCCGATTCGAAGATCTCACGGGGCAGGCCGCCGAGGTAGTTGCGGAGCAAGAACACCTCGAACGGCAAACCGTAACCGGAGTGGGCGAGCCAGACGGCGGGAATCGTCCCGTTCAAGCCCAGGACCTTGAAGATCTGGAGAACGGGGATCAGCGTCATCTGGATCGGGACGACCATCAGGCCGACGATGACGATGAAGAACAGGTTCCGGCCAGGGAACTTCATCCACGCGAAGGCGTAGGCGCCCATCGTGGCGATCGTCAGCTGGATGACCGTCGCGGGAATGGTGATGAGGATGCTGTAGCCGATCGAGGGCACGACTCCCTCGATCGCAAGGACCTGCTGGTAGCTGGCGAACGTGAAGCCATGCGGCGGGAAGAGGGTTGTCCACCAGCCCGCCGCCTGCATGTCCGGCAGGGATCGGAACGAGTTGATGATCATGCCGACGGTCGGGATGACCCAGACGGCGCAGAAGACGATGATGATGATGTGCAGCGGCAATCGCTGCAGGCGGTAGCCCAGGTTGTCCAGCCAGGTGACTGCGGCCGCAGCGCCTGTTGCGCGTTGAGTTGTTACCTGTTCCGCGCTCATCGCTGCTCCTCCTGCTGCTGGAATCGACGGATGTTCACGATGAGCAGCGGCACGATCGCAACGAACAGGACCACGCCAACCGCGGCGGCGCGGCCGTAGTGCGCGTGCGCGAGCTGATTGAACATCTGCGTCGCGATCACGTCGGTGTTGTAAGCCCCGTTCGTCATGACGTACACGATGTCGAAGGTCTTGAGCGCGTTGATCAGCATGGTCGTGCCGACGACTGTGATCGTCGGCCACAACAGGGGCGTGACCACCAGGCGCACGATCTGAAACTCGTTGGCGCCGTCGATACGCGCGGCCTCAAGTACCTCAGAGCTGATCGCCTTGAGGCTGGCCGAGATGATGACCATGCAGAAACCTGTCGCCGTCCAGATGCCGACGAAGATCAGAGCGGCGTTGTTGGTCGTGGAGTTCACGAGCCATGCGACGGGGTCGTGATGCGCGACCGCGAGGATCGCATTTAGAGTTCCGGTTTGCGGAGTGCCGGGCGGCTGGTAGTCGAACATGAACTTCCAGATGATCGACGCGGCCACCGCGCTGATCGGCACCGGCAGGAAGATCAGGATCTTGGCGAACGTCTCGTAACGCACACGGTCGACGAGGATCGCGATGATCAGGCCGAAGAACACGGCGAAAAACGTGTAGAAGACCAGCCACAGGAGGCTGTTGCGCAACGACGTCAGCGTGTCGGGGAACGTGAAGAAGTACTTGTAGTTCGCCCAACCGATCCAGTCGGTGTCGGCGCTGTTGCGGAAGCTGATGATGACGGTCCGGATCAGCGGGTAGACCATGAATATCGTGGCGAACCCCACCGCCGGAAGAGCCCAGAAGTAGGGCCGGATGTATCCCTGTATACGGTCGGGCAGTCTTTCGATGACCTGCTCGCCGAAGATGATGTAGCCGAGCAGGACCAACGGGACTCCGACCACCGCAGCGACCGCCGTGATGATCTGGTCCGGTGTGATGCCCCCCACCGCCGACTACCTCCTACTCCACCCGAAATTGGTGACCAGGGCGGACGCCGTCCGCCCTGGTCGGTAGATCAGTTCGCTATTGCTTCGCGTACGCGGCCGCTTGCACCTGGTCGAGGTGAGCGAGCTCAGAGTCGAGGCTGCCTGGGTTGTTGGTGACGTTGAGAAGCGACTTCCAGAAAGCCGCCTGCATGTCCGAGGGCATGAAGTCGCCCGCGGTGACGAGCAGGTTCTTCGCGCTGCCGGCGATCTTCGCCGCGTTGGCGAACACCGGGTCGTTGTAGGTGATGTCCTTACGAGCCGCCAGCGTGCCGCCGTCGTTCGCCCAGATCTGCTGCGCGTCCTTGGTGGCCATGTACTGCATGAGCTTGCGGGCAGCGGGGGTGTCGTTGTACATCGCGAAGTTGTCGTAGAAGCCGTTGACGTTGCCGTCGTACTGCGAGTTGCCCAGGCTCGGGTGGGCGAAGAAGTCGAAGTCCGTCCCGGCCTTCAGGTTGAGGCTCGGGAAGTCCTGCTGGAAGAACGACGTGATGAACGTCGCCTGCTCGAGGAACAGGCATCCGGCGGGCTGCTTGAACAGCGGGTCACCCGCCTTGCCGAAGTTCGTCGACAGCACGGTGTTGGTCCCGCCGTAGACGGTCGCCGGCGAAACCATCTTGAGGAAGGTCTGGTAGCCGAGCTTGATGGGCGCCGAGCTGAACTTCGTCTTGCCCTGGACCCAGCTCGTGTAGACCTGGTCCCCGGACTGCCGCATGATGATGTTGTCGATCTGGTCGGACGCCGGCCAGCCGGACGCCGCGCCAGACTCGAACCCTGCGCAGAAGATCTTCTGCGCGCCGTACTTCGACGGGTCGATCGCCAGCATCTCGTCGAAGGTCTTGGGCGCGGTCCCCGTGAAGACCTTCTTGTTGTACCAGATCAATCCTTTGACCTGGGTCTTGACCATCATCTCGTAGTGCTTGCCGCCGATGACACCGATGTAGGGGTCGTCAGTGGCGCCGTTGGGAGGTGTGGTCAGCGCCGAATAGGTGTTCGACGTGTAGGACGAGAACTGGTCTCCAAGCGCGGTTTCCACTGGCTTGATCACGCCCTTCGACGCGTAGCTCTGGACCACGTTGGGGTCCGTCGGACCAGGGGCGATGTCGGGCAGGTCGGTGCCGGCCGCGACGCCGTTGGCGATCTGGTTGTTCGAGTCGCGGTTGGTCGTCAGGTGAACCTTGATGCCGCTCGACGACTCAAACGGTTTGAGGACGTCCTGGAACGCCTTCAGCTCAGCGCCACCCCAGGCGGTCCATACGGTTACGTCGGTGGACGACGCGGTGTTGCCACCGCCGCCTCCGCCTCCGCCGCCACATGCCGCGAGCACGAACAATGCGCCGAGACCAAGCGCAACCACTCGCGAACTACGTCTCGCTAAGACCTCGGCCATGTACTGCTCTCCTCCAATCCCGGCCCGGGCCTGGGCCGGCATCTGGCCGCTCCTGCCGCCTTCTTCCCGGAGAGGACCGGGGCGAGAGTGCGCCGGCAAACAGGACTACTCAAACCACCCAGGCGTTAGACGAACGTTCGCCTAAACAGCCTTGGCTATCGTATTCAGGCCCCGGCAGCTTGTCAATTGTCGCCTTCCCTCGGCCCTAGACTGCCCACCGTGAACGAGACCCTCCGCTTCCCCGACGGTTTTCTGTTCGGCGCCTCGATCTCGGCTTACCAAACAGAAGGAGGCAACACCAACACCGACTGGTGGTGGTGGGAGCACATCGCATCCACCCCCTGTCAGGAGCCGTCCGGCGATGCGTGCGACTTCTATCACCGCTACGAGGACGACGTTGCGATGCTTGCGTCGTTCGGCCTGAACGCCTTCCGGTTCGGCATCGAGTGGGCGCGGATCGAACCGGCCGAGGGCGAGTTCTCGCGCGCGGAGCTGGCGCACTACCGCCGCGTGCTCGACGCCTGCCGCGAGCACGGCGTCACGCCCATCGTGACCCTCCATCACTTCACTAATCCACGCTGGCTGCATGAGCTCGGCGGCTTCGCGTACGAGCGCTTTCCGGCGCTCTTCGAGCGCTACTGCGCGCGCGTCGCCGAGACGCTGGGCGATCGCATCGCCTACGCCTGCACGCTCAACGAGCCGCAGGGTCTCGGCTCGAGCGGGTGGCTTCTGGGCATCAATCCTCCCGGCCACACCGACGATCGCGACGGCGCGCAGCGGGCCGTCGACAACCTGCTCGAGGCGCATCGTCTGGGCTCGACGGCGATCCGCTCGCGCGCGGGCGTCCCGGCGGGCGTGACCCTTGCCATCCCCGACCTTCAGTACGAAGACGGCGCACAGCCGGGATCGAGCTCGCTCGAGCTCGAGTCCAGGGTGAACGACTGGTTTCTCGAGCTCGCGCGCCAGGACGATTTCATCGGGGTCCAGACATACACACGCTTCCGCTACGGACCCGAAGGTCCGCGCAGTCCCGGGCATGACTGGAGCGACACCACCCGCGAGCTGTTCGAGACCGACCAGACGACGCAGATGGGCTACGAGTTCTATCCGCGGGCGCTCGGCGGGGCCATTCGACGCGCGCATCGAGCGTGCCCGGGCGTTCCCATCCTCGTGACGGAGAACGGCATCGCCACCTCGAACGACGACAAGCGCATCGCCTACATCGACATCGCGCTGCGCGAAGTCCTAGGTTGCTTGAGCGAAGGCATCGACGTGCGCGGCTATATGTACTGGTCGCTGCTCGACAACTTCGAATGGGCGCTGGGCTACGCGCCGACCTTTGGCCTGGTGGCGGTCGACCGCGAGACGTTCAACCGCCATCCCCGACCCAGCGCGTCGTGGCTCGGCGCGGTGGCGAAAGCCCACGCTTTGCGAGATGATCGCGTCCTAACTTGATCCGCCCGCCAGTCGAGAGCAACTCGGGCCTCGCCGCGGTGCTGCGCGGCATCGTGGCGGACTTCCAGCACGTCTCGGGCGCGGACATCGTCTCGGTCTTCCTCTATGAGGAGTCGACGCACACCTACTACGCGCCTTTCGCCACCGGCCAGCCGCAGGAGAGCCTGCTGGACTCCCTGACCGACATGCACGAGCAGCTCACGCGTTATCTCGCGGACGAGCGCCAGGGCAAGATTCCGGACGAGCTGGGCGTCCACCAGTACGGCTCGACCGTCTGGCTCACCGCCACCCGCCAGCGCCTGGTGGCTCGCAACGCGCCCGCCGACATCGATTCGACGTTCATCCGCCGCTACCAGATCCAGTCGACGGTCGGGCTGCCGCTGATCGCCGCCGACCGTCTGCTCGGCCTCGTCTATCTCAATTACCGCAACAAAGAGAAGGCGCCTGACGACGGTCGCCTGCGAGACCTGGAGCGACGAGCAGGCACGGCGGCGTCCCTCGTCCAGGGCGCGCTGGCGACAGCCGAACGGGCCGCGCTGGACGGGCTGGGCCGCCTGACCACGCTGCTGACGATCCCCGTCGGCGACGCACGCACGAACGCCAAGGAGCTGCGGCGCCTGCTCTCTATCGCGCTCGCCGACCTCTTGATGGCGAGCAACCTCGACGGCGCCGCCGTCTATCAGTTCGGAGAGGGGCAGTTCGGGCACCAGCGCTCGCACCTCGAGCTCGTGACGGCGCACCTTCGCACCGCCGCGCCGATGCGCATCGACCGTGCCGACCCTTCGACCGACTGGGTGGAAGCGATCACCAGGACCGTGGGCGACGCGACGCGCGAATCCGAGCTCCACCCCATCGCGACCTACGCGCTGGGCAAGCCCGACGATCCTCACGGCTACCTCGTCGTGCTGAGCCGCGACCGCCTGGCGACGGTTCGCCGCGCGCCTTCGACCGACGAGATGCTGAAAGCGGGTGCCCAGCTGATCGGCGGCGCGCTCGCGTCGCAACGCCTGATCGCCGAGCTCGAGAACTCCAACCGCCTGCTGAGCGCACTCGGCGACATGACCACCGCGATGCTGCGACCCGGCGCGACGCGCCACGAAGTGATCGACGCGGTGGCCGGGCACCTGACGGATTCGGACGTGCCCGAGTTCGACTTCAACTTCGCGACCGTTTATCTGCTCGAAGAGCGCGAAGACGGTGCGACGGTGGTCAAGATGGCCGCCGGCGCCGTCACCGCCGAGCAGAAGTCGTCGCGCTGGACGACCACCGACGAAGACCGTGTGCTGTCGGCCGACGACGTCCTCGTTTACGTCGCGCGCACGTGGCAGCCCGTGATCGTCGGATCGTTCCCTGCGACCGACCACGCCGATGTGATCAGCGGCGGGATCCCGGTCGCGTCGGCGTGGACCGAGATTCCGGTCGTGTACAGCAACGGCATGGAGCTCGGTCGCGTGTTCGCCTGCGTCGTCGGCGTGGTCGAGCGCGCGCATCTCGACGAGCCGCCGTTCACCCTCGCCGGCGAAGTCTTCGACCGGGGCGGCCACAAAGACCTGATCCGCATCTTCCTTCCGTTTGGCAGCGACCAGTCGCGAAGAGCGACCGGGGTGCTCGAGGTCGGCTACCACCGCTCCGATCAGCGACGGCCGGATTGGGGCCAGGTCGAAGCGCTTCGCGCCGCCGCCGGACAGCTCGCCGTCGCCGTCGAGACGGCGCGGCTCTACGAAGATGCCCAGCGACATGCCGACCAGCTCGAGCTCGTCGCGGATGTCAGCAAGGCAATCGCGAGCTCGATCGACCTCGACCAGACGCTGACGCTCGTCGCGCACAACCTGACGCGCCTCGTCGACGCGTCGCTGTGCCAGATCGCCCTCTATGAAGAAGATCGCGAGGGTTGGTACGGGGCCGCGGCCTCCGACCTCGAAGACCTCTGGCGCCGGCAGCACGGCGAGCGCATCGAAGGCTCGTTCATCTTCGAGGTCATGGATCGCGGAGCGGCGGTCGTGATCGACGACATCATCGACAGCGCTCAGGTCGACCCGAGCTACGCTCGTGCCTTCGGAGCACGCTCCCTGATGGCGCTGCCGCTCATCGCCGACGAGCAGTCGATCGGCGCGGCGATCCTGATCGAGCGCGGTCGCACTCGACGGTTCAAGCCCGACGAGGTGGCGCGCGCGCAGGCGCTCGCCGTCCAGGCCGCGGTGGCCATCAAGAACGCGCGACTCCACGCGCTCGCGGAAGAGGAGCGCCATCTGCAGAAGGACTTCGTGCTCATCGGTTTTGGGCAGTGGGGGCAGAAGGCGTACCAGCACCTGTTGACGCTCAAGCAGTTCTTCAACTTCCGCACCCACGTGGTCGAGCAGGACAACCCTGTGGCGCGCGATCGACTCGGCGTCAAAGAGGAAGAGGTGCGCACGCACGGCGACTCGTTCTACTGGGACAGCCACTCATCGCCCGCGCACGACCAACTGGAGCGTGAGCTCGAGTCGAGCTCCTATGTCATCACGTACATAGCCACTCCTGCGGCGACGCATCTCGCGACGCTGCAGCACTACTACGACCTGAGCGACATCGTTCTGATCGAGAAGCCGTTGGGCTCGCCTCCCGACGAATACCGAAAGTTTCTCGACACCGCGCCTGGCGGCGTCGAGATCGTCGCCGCCGACCACTACTACTTCAAGCTCGAGGTGCGTCTGCTCGCGATGCTGCTGACCGAAGAGCGCACGCTGCGCGACTTCCTCGACAACGTCGAGGAGATTCGCATCGAGATCCTGGAGGAGCAGCCGCTGACCGGCGCGGCGGCCGACATCGGCGTCATCGCGGACCTCATTCCCCACGCGTTCGCGATCATCTCCCTGCTCACTCCCATCGATCGGATCAAGCTCGACGCCGCAGCGCCTCTGCAGATCGGCCGCCACGAGGGCTTCACCGGCCAACGCGAGAGCTACGCGCGGATGAACGCGACCTTCCAGCACGAGGGGCGTTCGGTGCGCCTCGTGATCGACGTCGGCAAGGGCGCGGAGAACGCGAAGTGGATCAAGCTCAGCGGGGCCAAGCGCGCGACCGGTCGTAGCCCGAGCTACAAGTTCGACTTCGGCAAGGGCGAGGCGATCGACGGCACGCAGGCCACGGTCCGCGCCGCCGTGCGCCGGATCCGTGAGCCGGGCGTGCCGGACAACGCGCACCTCAACATGCTCCGGCACGTCATCGAGAAGCGCCACCCGGCGGTCGGCATCCTGTCCATCCGTGAGGCGATCCGCGCCAATCAGCGCGTGCGCGACCTCGAGGCCATGGCCGAGGCGCTGCTGTCGCGCGACGAATGGACGGCCTACCCGGTCGGGTCCCGACCGGTCTTCGAAACCTCGGCAAAATCTTCGGCTTTAACGGGCGCGAACTAGGCTCCGGTAACTCACACTACCGCGCGACTTGATCTCGGCCGGACAGCTCATATCCGAGCGCGTGATGCTCAAGCGCGACCGCTTCTTCGTGGTCTCGGCGCGCGACGGGTCGATCAATCCGAGCACCTTTCTCGGCGACGGGCTGTGGGACGGCGACACACGCATCCTGTCCGGGCTGCGACTCCTGATCGACGGGGTCGAGCCGACCGCGGTCGGTTCGCAAGCGGACGACGCGATGGCGACGTTCGAGGCCGACGCCGGGTCCCTTCACATCACGCGGACACGTTTTGTCGAGAACGGCCTGCACGAACGGATCGTGGTAGCGAATCAATCACCCGCCATCGTCGACGCGGTGCTCGAGATCGAGGTCGCGGCCGACCGCGCCGCAATGCTCGGGATCCGCGGCGCCGTGCCCGAGCTCGCTCACCCCACGCCGCTGGAGGCGATCAAGACGGTCGAGGGAGTGCGCTTCGGCGACGTGCACGTCTCGGCCTTTCCGGAAGGCCTCAAGCACCAGCTTCGCCTGCGGCCGGGCGACGAGTTCTCGATGACGCTCGACGTCGGCCAGAAGGTCGACTTCGACGCCGGCCTGGTTGCGGCGCGCGACATCTACAAGGGCTGGCCCGAGGAATGCGTCCGCATCGAGACCGACAACCCGAAGGTGAATGCGCTTCTCGAACAGGCGACCGTCGACATCCGGATGCTGCTGAACCGCTACGAAACCGGGATCTATCCAACCGGTGGGCTTCCGTGGTTTTCGGTCCCGTTCGGTCGCGACGCGCTGATCAGCTCGATCCTCCTGCTCCACTTCAATCCCGAGCTCGCCCGGGGTGTGCTCCGCTACCAGGCGGCGCATCAGGGCAGACGGCTCGACGAGAACAGCCAGGAGGAGCCGGGCAAGATCCTTCACGAGGTCCGCACCGGCGAGGTCGTCGAACGCGAGCTGTGGCCGCCCATCCTCTTCACGACCGTCGACGCGACCGCGCTCTTTCTGTGCGCGCTGACCGAGCTCGAGAACTGGACCCACGACCACAAGTTCGTGGACGAGCTCTGGCCGGCGGCTGAAGCAGCGCTGGACTGGTGCAAGCGCTACGGCGACGTCGACGGTGACGGCTACATCGAAGACCGCGGTGTGCGATACCGCAACGCCACGTGGAAGGACTCGGCGGATTCGCTGACCAACCTCGACGGCAGCGATGTCCTGCGGCCGGCCGCGGTATGCGAGGTCCAGGCGTACCTGCACCGCGGCTTGATCGG